>NZ_JBSGBY010000030.1:0-27100 GCF_053601505.1 Nocardia sp. NPDC004722 | reverse complement strand
TGTGATCGTTCAGGATCCGAAAGCGGCGGTATGCCATTCGGGTAGTCCGTAACCGTCATCGATGACCAGCAGGCTCACCAGGCGGTCGCCGGAGCGGAGGAAGTGGACCACGACGTCTTTCGCGCCCGCGTCGATCGAGTTGTCGACCAGGTCGGCGATCGCGGCCTCGAAACCGTAGCCCTGACTGCTGAGCGCCTCCATATACCTGGAGTCGGGTGGTAGGTACTTGGTACCGGTGGTCGGGACGTCGAACTTCCACTCTTCAGTCATGGCACCCCCGAGGTTATGTCCGCCGATCGGTGTCGGCGAAATGCTCGTGAGACATCCGATTATTTCCGGATGGTGTTACATTCACCACTCCGTCGGGATGTTAGCCGAAACCTAGCTGGACCTGGTGTGAGTCTGCCGAATCAGCTTGACGAGCGGGATGTCTGCGAAATTTGCCCAGCCAGCAGTGCCCGCATGCATCGGATGACGAGAGTCGTTGGGGTGACGTCCTCGCTTGGCTCGACATCATCCGAGGCAGCCCACAGCTCCAGAGCGACTCGGATCGCGCCGGCGGCCGCGGCCGCGTGCAGGCGCAGTTCGACCGGATCCGCGTGAGGTCCTGTCAATTCCAGCAGGATTCGGTACAGGTCGCGTTCGGCCTCGAGGTTGATGCGTTGCCAGACGGTGCGGAGTTTCGGGTCGGTGTCCATAGCGCGGAGCAGGCCGCGGGTGATGTCCAAGTCGTCGTGGCCGTCGACGGGGGACATGGAGGAGACTGCGGCAGACTCGAATTCGGCGAGGGTGGGGAGGCGCTGGGGACCGGCGGCGATGTCGGCGAGCCAGCGTTGAGCGCCTGCGGCGAGCATGGGCTCGACGGCTTCTTCCTTGGTGCCGCAGTAGCGGTAGAAGGTGCGGAGGGCTACGCCGGACTCGGAGGCGATTTGGTCGGCGGTGACTGTTGCGGTGCCGTGGGCGGCGAAGAGGCGGGCGGCGGTTCGGGCTATTTCCATGCGGGTTTCCGTCTTGCGGCGTTCCGCCAGGGACGGACGGGGCGCTGGGACAGCGGGGTGGGCGGACATTTCACCTCCTTTGGTGATGGGTGTCGAGGATCAATCCTAGTCCACGAGATGCCAGGGTGGCACAGTGTGCCATGTAGGCGTAGCGTGTCAGGTAGGGGCTGAAGTACCTAGTTAGGAGATTCGCAATGGAGCGTTTTGATGGTCGGCGAGTAGTTGTCACCGGGGCCGGGTCGGGGATCGGCCGAGCTACGGTTCATCGGATCCTGGCCGAGGGCGGGCAGGTCGTGGGGGCCGATGTGAATGAGGCGGGGCTTGCCGAGACCGCCAAGCAGGCCGCGGAGAACGGCAATGGGGATCGGCTCACCACGGTGGCGATCGATATTTCCAACGAGGAATCCGTGCAGGCGGGTGTGGCCGCGGCGGTGGAGACGCTCGGTGGCATCGATGCGCTGATCAACGCTGCCGGGATTCTGCGGTCGGCGCACACCCACGAGATGCCGCTCGCGGACTTCAGCAAGATCATCACGGTAAACCTGACCGGCACCTTCCTGATGATCAAGGAAGCGCTGCCGCAGCTGCTCGCGTCCGATAAGGGCGTGATCGTGAACTTCACGTCTACTTCCGCGTTCTTCGCGCACCCCTACATGTCCGCGTACGCCGCGTCCAAGGGCGGGATCATGTCCATGACCCACGCGCTGGCCGCGGAGTACTCGAAGCAGGGGTTGCGGGTGGTTGCTGTTGCGCCGGGGTCGATTTCGAGTGATATGACCGATGGGCGGGGGCCGGGGTTGCCGGCGGATGCCGATCTCAGCCTGTTCATGAAGCTGGCGCCGGGGATCGGGCAGGGCTTCGCCTCGCCGGACACGGTGGCCGGTGTGGTCGCCATGCTCGCTTCCGATGATGGTGCGTTCATCACCGGCACCGAGATCCGGATCGATGGCGGTACGCACTACTGACAGTCGCGTCGCAAACGGCCCCACAGGAGAATTCCCGTGGGGCCGTTGCCATGCAATGGGTTTCGGGGGTTTCGGGGTTGCCACATCCCGCCATGGCCGATTTGCAAGTTTTGCGATCTGCGGCATAGTGCGTGTCATACGGTTTGACCGATGCGAAACCGTAAGGGGGTTGGGGCTATGTCGCCGATACCGGCAAATGCCCACTGGCACAACGACAGCGGTTGACCGATCCCTCGGTGCTCGAACGTTGTTGTGTACAGGAAAGGTTGGGCTTCACCCATGGCGAAGCACCGTAGGCAGACGGCGGCTCAGCGCATCATGTTGCGCGCCGCCGTCACGGCGATCCCGATGACCGCGGCGCTGGGGATCAGCGCCGTCGCCCACGCCGCGCCGCAACCCGGTGTGACCCAGCCGAATTCGGGGGCGCCCGATGCCGGCGCCGCTCAGCCGGGCGTCAGCACGACCCCGCCGCCGGCTCAGCACGTCTCGCCGCAGGACGACGCGAACGGGGTGGCGCCGCAGAGCGATTACGCCCCGACTCGGCCGGACACGAAGCGGGATTATCCGGCCGCTCCGATCCAGCCGGGCGATCTGCACGCGCCGGAGCCGACACCGGATATCGGCGTGATCGTTCCGACCAACCCGCGCGAGCTGCGCGCCGGTGACCTCACCGCCGTCGCCCCGGACTTCCTCAGCGACGACCAGGTCGCTCAGGTCAACAGTGTGCTGGCGGGCCCCGAGGCCCAGATCTCCCAGTTCACCCGTTCCATCGGTGTCGCGCCCAGCCGCGCCGACCATATCGCGGCGGGTGCCCTGGCCGGAGCCGCGGGCGGCGCCATCGTCGGTTGTATCGCGGGCGCGGCCCTCGCGACCCTCCCGGCTGGTCCCCTCGCTCCCATCATCGCCCCGCTCACCGCACCGCCCGGATGTGTGATCGGCGGCGTGATCGGTCTGGCGACCGGCGCCGTCCTCGGTTCGGGAGCGGGCGCGCTGATCTGACAGTCATACTGCGAACGGCCCTGCGGAGGAAACCTGCGGGACCGTTGCCGTACAACGGGTTTCAGGGTGGTTCTGGGTGAAAAGTCATCCATGAGGACCATTTGGCCCGGAATTCACAGGGAATCCGTTTCGTAGCCGGAGGGTTTTCGGGCATGGTGTGTGACCATGAAGTCGATATCCTTACGCCGGAGCGTCGCCCATGTGGCCGCGGTCGGCGCGATCGCTCTCATTCCCCTTGCCGCGGTGACGGTTCCGGCCTCCGCGGATGTTCCGCTCCAGCCCACCCCGGGCGATGTGGCGTGGCCGCATCACGACGACGGCGGCTGGAACAACGGGTGGGACAACGACGATTGGCACCATCGCCACGACCGGGACCGCGACGACTGGAACCGGGACCGGGACGACTGGAACCGCGACGGCGACTGGAACCGCGGCAACTGCTGCTGGCGCCAGAACCTGCCGCCCACCGGCAGCTGGTGACCCACGGACGAATACCTCGCGCATAACCCCCTTCATGCGCGAAATGCGAAGGCCCGCCAGGAGATCCCTGGCGGGCCTTCGCGTATGAAACCCGAGAAACCTTAGGCGGTTTCGGTGATCGGGCGATCGACCCAGCTCATCAGGCCGCGCAGCTTGGCGCCGGTGACCTCGATCGGGTGCTCGGCGTTGGCCTTGCGCAGACCCTCGAGCTCCTTGTTGCCGCCCTCGACGTTGGCGACCAGGCGCTTGACGAAGGTGCCGTCCTGGATGTCGGCCAGGATCGCCTTCATGCGCTCCTTGGTGCCGGCGTCGATGACGCGCGGGCCCGACAGGTAGCCACCGAACTCGGCGGTGTCGGAGACCGAGTAGTTCATGCGGGCGATGCCGCCCTCGTACATGAGGTCGACGATCAGCTTGAGCTCGTGCAGCACCTCGAAGTAGGCCATCTCCGGCGCGTAACCGGCCTCGACCATGACCTCGAAACCGGTCTTGACCAGTTCCTCGGTGCCGCCGCAGAGCACGGCCTGCTCACCGAAGAGGTCGGTCTCGGTCTCTTCCTTGAAGGTGGTCTTGATGACGCCCGCGCGGGTGCCGCCGATGCCCTTGGCGTAGGACAGGGCCAGCGCCTGGCCGTTGCCGTTCGGGTCCTGGTCGATGGCGATCAGGGCCGGAACGCCCTTGCCGTCGACGAACTGACGACGCACCAGGTGGCCGGGGCCCTTCGGGGCGACCATGCCGACGGTGACGTTGGCCGGAGCCTTGATCAGACCGAAGTGGATGTTGAGGCCGTGGCCGAAGAACAGCGCGTCGCCGTCCTTCAGGTTCGGCTCGATGTCGTTGGTGAAGATCGAGGCCTGCGCGGTGTCGGGCGCGAGGACCATGATGACGTCGGCCCACTCGGAGACCTCGGCCGGAGTGCCGACGGTCAGACCGGCTTCCTCGGCCTTGGCGCGGGACTTCGAGCCCTCCTTGAGGCCGATGCGGACGTCGACGCCCGAGTCGCGCAGGCTCAGCGAGTGCGCGTGGCCCTGGCTGCCGTAGCCGATGACGGCGACCTTCTTGCCCTGGATGATCGACAGGTCAGCGTCGTCGTCATAGAACATCTCGACTGCCACTTTGGTCAGCTCCTTCTTGGATTCAGTGATTAAGCGTTGTGGATCCCAGCCAAAAGCATGCCGGGATGACGAGCGGGTGGCCGCCATGGCGGCCGGTTACTAGCGAGTCGCGGTGATGGACTTGGGTCCACGGCCCACAGCGACGACGCCGGACTGCACGATCTCTCGAATACCGTACGGCTCCAGCATGCGCAGCAGCGCGTCCAGCTTGGAGCGGGTGCCGGTGGCCTCGATGGTCAGCGCGTCGGGCGACACGTCGATCACCTTGGCGCGGAACAGGTTCACCGACTCGATGACCTGCGTGCGCACGGAAGCGTCGGCGCGCACCTTGACCAGGATCAGTTCGCGGGCCACCGAGGACTCGGCGTCCTGCTCGACGATCTTGATCACGTTGACGAGCTTGTTGAGCTGCTTGGTGACCTGCTCGAGCGGCAGATCCTCCACCGTCACGACGATGGTCATGCGCGAGATCTCGGGGATCTCGGTGCCGCCGACCGCGAGCGACTGGATATTGAAGCCGCGGCGGGAGAACAGCGACGCCACGCGCGCCAGCACGCCCGGCTTGTCCTCCACCAGCACGGAGAGGGTGTGGGTGGTGGTCATTCCTCGGACCCCTTCTGGGCGGCACGCTCGTGCGCGGAAAGCGAAGCCTGCTCGTGCGACATGGCCTCGTGGATGACGGCGGGCTCGGAGATCGACTCGTCGTCATCGAACAGCGGGCGGATGCCGCGCGCGGCCATGATCTCGTCGTTGGAGGTGCCGGCGGCGACCATCGGCCACACCTGCGCGTCCTTGCCGACGATGAAGTCGATCACCACGGGACGGTCGTTGATCGACTGCGCCTCGCGGATCGCGGCCTCCACGTCCTCTTCCTTCTCCACGCGAATGCCGTGGCAGCCCAGGGCTTCCGCGAGCTTCACGAAGTCGGGGATGCGCAGGGTGTGGGTGCCCAGGTCGGTGTTGGAGTAGCGCTTCTCGTAGAACAGGGTCTGCCACTGGCGGACCATGCCCAGGTTGCCGTTGTTGATCAGCGCGACCTTGATCGGCACGCCCTCGACGGCACAGGTGGCCAGCTCCTGATTGGTCATCTGGAAGCAGCCGTCACCGTCGATGGCCCAGACCTCGCGGTCCGGCATGCCCATCTTGGCGCCCATGGCGGCGGGCACGGCGTAGCCCATGGTGCCCAGGCCGCCGGAGTTCAGCCAGGTGCGCGGCTTCTCGTACTTGACGAACTGCGCGGCCCACATCTGGTGCTGGCCGACGCCGGCGCAGTAGATGGCGTCGGGTCCGGCCATCTGACCCAGCTTCTCGATCACGAACTCCGGCGAGAGCGAACCGTCGGAGGGGGTCTTCCAGCCCAGCGGGTAGCTGTCGCGGACACCGGACAGGTAGGACCACCATTCGGTGAGATCCAGCAGCGGCGACTTGCCCGCCGCGGCCGGGTCGGCCTTGAGGGTCTCGATGAGCTCGGTGATGACCTCGCGGCAGTCGCCCACGATCGGCACGTCCGCGTGGCGGTTCTTGCCGATCTCGGCCGGGTCGATGTCGGCGTGGATCACCTTGGCGTTCACCGCGAACGAGTCCAGCTGGCCGGTGACGCGGTCGTCGAAACGCGCGCCCAGGGTGATCAGCAGATCCGAACGCTGCAGCGCCGCAACGGCTCCCACGGTGCCGTGCATACCGGGCATACCCATGTTGAGGGTGTGCGAGTCGGGGAACGCGCCGCGCGCCATCAGGGTGGTGACCACCGGGATGCCGGTCAGCTCGGCCAGCTCCAGCAGCTCCTGGTTGGCGTCGGCCTTGATGACGCCGCCGCCGACGTAGAGCACGGGCTGCTTGGCGTCCATGATCATCCGGGCGGCCTCGCGCACCTGCTTGCCGTGCGGCTTGGTGACCGGACGGTAGCCGGGCAGCTTCATCTCCGGCGGCCAGGAGAACGTGGTCTGCGCCTGGAGAACATCCTTCGGGATGTCGACGAGGACGGCGCCCGGGCGGCCGGTGGAGGCCAGGTGGAACGCCTCGGCGAGCATGCGCGGGATGTCGATCGGGTCGGTGACCAGGAAGTTGTGCTTGGTGCACGCCATGGTGATGCCGGAGATGTCGGCTTCCTGGAAGGCGTCGGTGCCGATCAGCGAACGGCCGACCTGACCGGTGATCGCCACCAGCGGCACCGAGTCCATCTGCGCGTCGGCGATCGGGGTGACCAGGTTGGTCGCGCCGGGACCCGAGGTCGCCATGCAGACGCCGACCTTGCCGGTCGCCTGGGCGTAACCGGTCGCGGCGTGACCCGCGCCCTGCTCGTGACGCACCAGCACGTGGCGGACCTTGACCGAATCGAACAGCGGATCGTAGACCGGAAGAACAGCACCGCCCGGAATACCGAAAATCGTGTCGACGCCGAGCTCCTCGAGGGAGCGGACAACAGACTGCGCGCCGGTGACCCGCTCGGGCGGGACCTGGCGACGATTCGGGGTAGCAGCCGCAGCCGGGGTCGGCTGGGCCGTAGGCGCGGGCTTACGGGCCGAGGGCCCGGGCCGTGCGGTAGGTGCGCTCACCGTCTTGGTTCCTTTACTGCTTGTCGTTCCAGTTCATGGACTTGCCTGAACACAAAAAAGCCCCCGACAGCCAGGTGGCTGTTCGAGGGTGGCGCGTCGCAGCTGCGAGCTGACGTAAATGACCTACAGTCGTCGGCTCAGCGCTGGACGCGCCGGCCGATTACGAGAAGCTCGGTTCGATTCACGCGCTCGACGGTAATTGCGCGTTGGTCGATGAGTCAAACAGCTGACCTATTGGGTCTCATTATGTGAGACAGTGCGGTTGATCGGGTCCGTTCACCGTGATGCAAGGATGTGGGTGTGTCCTCACAGCATCAGTCCGTGCCACCTGCTCGATCGTCCCACACGCCCGAGTCCGAATCGGACGCGGGTCAGGTGATCCGCATCCCCCGGCTCGCTCACCTCGGGGTGTTCATCCTGCTGTTCTGCGTCGCGTTCCCGTTCTTCGGCTGGCCGCAGGTGCTGTGGATCCTGTTCGCGATCCCGGTCGCGGTGGCGATCTGGGTCGAGCGCACCCGGACCACCGTCTCGGACAATGGGATCGACACCCGCACCCTGTTCGGCTCCCGTCACATCGACTGGTCCGACGTCAAGGGACTGCGCATTCCCAAGCGCGGCTACCTGCAGGTGCACCTGGCCGACGACTCCGATGTGACCTTGCCCGCAGTCGGCTACGGACAGCTCGCGACTCTGGTCGCCGCCTCGAACGGCCGCATCCCGGACCCCTTCGCCGAGCCCGAGGAAGAGGCCGCGGAAACGGTGGAAGAGGACGACGACAAGGGCGAGTCCACGCCGGAGTAACGTTGAGGCCCGCCGGAGCGCGTCTTTGCAAAGAGATGTTCCGGCGTAGTCGCCACAGCCCCCTGCGACACGAACCGAGGACCTGACCCATGCCACCGCTTCGCTCACGCACCACCACCGTCGGCCGCAATGCCGCGGGCGCTCGCGCCCTCTGGCGCGCGACCGGTCTCGAGGATTCCGACTTCGGGAAGCCGATCGTCGCCATCGCGAACTCCTACACCCAGTTCGTGCCCGGCCACGTGCATCTCAAGGACGTCGGCGAGATCGTGGCCGAGGCGGTACGGGCTGCCGGTGGCGTCCCGCGTGAGTTCCACACCATCGCCGTCGACGACGGCATCGCCATGGGTCACGGCGGCATGCTGTACTCGCTGCCCTCGCGCGAGATCATCGCCGACTCCGTGGAGTACATGGCCAACGCGCACACCGCGGACGCGCTGGTCTGCATCTCCAACTGCGACAAGATCACGCCCGGCATGCTGAATGCCGCTATGCGCCTGAACATTCCGGCCGTGTTCGTCTCCGGCGGCCCGATGGAGGCCGGTAAGGCCGTGGTCGTCGGCGGCGTCGCGCAGGCCCCGACCGACCTGATCACCGCCATCTCCGCGAGCGCCTCGCCGAGCGTGACCGATGACGGCCTGTCCGAGGTCGAGCGCTCCGCGTGCCCGACCTGCGGTTCCTGCTCGGGCATGTTCACCGCCAACTCGATGAACTGCCTCACCGAGGCGCTGGGCCTCTCGCTGCCGGGCAACGGCTCCACGCTGGCCACGCATTCCGCGCGCCGCGCCCTGTTCGAGAAGGCCGGACGGGTGATCGTGGACATCGCCACCCGCTGGTACCGCGACGACGACGCGTCGGTGCTGCCGCGAAATGTGGCCAACGCCAAGGCTTTCCACAACGCCATGGCCCTCGACGTGGCGATGGGCGGTTCCACCAACACGGTGCTGCACACCCTCGCCGCCGCGCAGGAGGGTGAGATCGAGTTCGATCTGCAGAGCATCGACGAGATCTCGCGGCAGGTGCCGTGCCTGTCGAAGGTGTCGCCGAACTCCGATTACCACATGGAGGACGTGCACCGTGCCGGCGGCATTCCGGCCATCCTCGGTGAGCTGCGCCGCGCCGGTCTGCTGAAGACCGACGTCACCACCGTGCACACCAAGTCCTTCGACGAGTGGCTCGACACCTGGGACATCCGCTCCGGCAAGGCTTCCGAGGAAGCGGTCGAGCTGTTCCACGCCGCGCCCGGCGGGGTCCGCACCACCGTGCCGTTCTCCACCGACAACCGCTGGTCCTCGCTGGACACCGACGCCGAGGGCGGCTGCATCCGCGACAAGGCGCACGCCTACACCGTCGAGGGCGGCCTGTGCGTGCTGCGCGGCAATATCGCCCCGGACGGCGCGATCCTCAAGACCGCGGGCATCGACGAGGAGCTGTTCACCTTCGAGGGCCCGGCCGTGGTGGTCGAGTCCCAGGAGGAGGCGGTCTCCAAGATCCTGAACAAGGAGATCCAGCCCGGCGACGTGGTCGTGGTCCGCTACGAGGGCCCCAAGGGCGGTCCCGGCATGCAGGAGATGCTGCACCCCACCTCGTTCCTGAAGGGCGTCGGCCTGGGCAAGGTCTGCGCGCTCATCACCGACGGGCGCTTCTCCGGCGGCACCTCGGGCCTGTCCATCGGCCACATGTCACCCGAAGCGGCCGCGGGCGGGTCCATCGGCCTGATCGAGAACGGTGACCGCATCCGCATCGACGTGCACACCCGTGCGCTCGAATTGCTGGTCCCCGAAGAGGTTCTCGCGGAGCGCCGCGTGAAAATGGAAGCGTCCGAACGGCCTTGGCAGCCCGCGAATCGCGAGCGCCCGGTGACGACCGCGCTGCGCGCCTACGCCGCGCTCGCCACCTCCGCCGACAAGGGCGCCGTCCGGTACGTGCCGTAATTCAGGAAAGACAGGGAATGACAATCGAATACATCGGCAAGGCGGACACGATGCTTGCCGAGTACACGGCCATGCTCCAGCGGTCGGATGCCCGCAACGCCGAAGCGAAGGCGCTGCTCGCCGAGGCGGAGGAATTGGCCGCGGAAGTGCGGCACCTGGAATCGACGGAGTTCATGATGACTCCGGACGAGATCGCGCAGAGCACCGCGCACAAGGCGATGCTCACCCAGCAGATCGACATGAAGTCGAGCCGGGTGCTGAATCTCCACCGCGAGACCTTCCAGGAATGGGAATCCTGGACCTCACGGCAGTACTGAAAGGTGGGGGGCAAGCCCCCCACACCCCCCGATAGGGGGATTAGCGGGGGCTTCCCCCGCACCCCCTTCGAACCACGACGGCCGGGATTGATCTGAGATCATCCCGGCCGCTTTGTGTTCCGAGGCGTCAGAACGGGCCGATACCGGCCAGTGGGTTACCGCCGTGCAGATAGACGTACGTCAGGATGGCCGCGGCCACCGCCGCGACGAAAGCTGCCACCGAACCCAGGAACGGCCGCGTCGACCAGCCGCGGTTGCGGTCCAGCGACAGGCGGCCCGGGCCGGTGAGGATCAGCACGGTGGTCAGCCCGACCAGGATCGATTCCAGCTCGGTCGAATTGCCCTTGGCGGAGTACTGGAAGCCCGAGACCATGCTCTGCTTCCACATCCACGCGTCGAGGATCACCGCGAGCAGCGCGCCCGCCGCCAGCGGGGAGGCCAGGCCGAGGACGACCAGCACACCGCCGCCGAGTTCACCGGCGATGAGCATCGGGGCGGCGATGTCGACGTGCTTCCAGCCGCCGTTCTCCATGGCGGTCTTGATGCCGTCGAGGCCCGGGCCGTGGAACCAGCCGGTCGCCTTCTGCAGGCCGTGGTAGATGAAGGTGCCGCCGATGACCAAGCGCAGCAACAGCAATCCCAGGTCCAGGGTGCCGCGGCGGTCGTCGCGGCGGCGGGGGCGGCCGTTGCCGTCGGCGGGCGCGGACGGTGCGGGCGGGATGCTGGCGAAGGAATAGGTCGGGGACGGCTCGGTGGTGGTGGAGTTGGCCGCGCCCGGAATCGCGTTGCGCACCTGCGAGTAGAGCGGGACCTCCGGGTCGAGGCCGAGCTCCTCGTCGGTGCGCGGCAGCTTCTCGGTCGGCTGGACGTCGGTGCGCGGCAGTTTCTCGGTGGTCTGGACACCGGTGGCTGTCGGCGCGCCGGACACGGCGGCGAACTGCTCGGTCGGCGAATCGAAGGGGCTGCGGACCGCTTCACCTGCCGGTCGCGGCATTGCTGGCGTGGTATCGCCGACCGCGGCGGACGGCTCGGACGATTCGGTCTGCTTGTCGGTCACGCGGGCCACACTATTAGCCACAGGGGCGCGATACACAGTAGAAGGCGGGCGTGTCCGTCGTCCGATTCGTGACACGTGTGGCGGCAAGACATCGCACCGACGCGCGGGCGGCCGCTCGATCGCAAGAAATGCGACACCCCGTCCGCGCATGGGCGGCGGGTTTTCCGTAACGTTCCAGGCATGAGTTTGGTTGCCGCTGGCCGGGTCGGGGTGGGAGCACGCAGGGTCGTGCTGGGCGTGACCCTCGGTGCCGTGCTGCTGTCCGGCTGCGCTCGCTTCGACGATCGCGCCTCGAGCCCGTTCACGACCGAGCCGACCTGGCAGGATGCCGAGCCGAACAGCAGCACGCCGAAAGCGCCGCCCACCAACGCGAAGCGACCGGATCTGCCGTGCGTGGATCCCGATATCGCAGTGGTGGTCTCGTGCCTGGACACCACCGCCGGGCTGGTCGCACTGCCCGACGGCGGTAGCGCGCTGGTGGCCGAACGCACCACCGGGCGGATCCTGAAGGTGGTCGCCACCGACGAGGGCGAGCCGCCCGCGCCCATCGAGGTCGCCAAGCTGGATATCGACGCGGCCGGGGACGGCGGCGTGACCGGGTTGGCGCTCTCGCCCACCTTCAGCGAGGACGGGCTGCTCTACGCCTACATCACCACCGCCAGCGACAACCGGGTGGTGCGCATCGCCACCGACGGCGGCGGCACGCCCAAGCCGATCCTGACCGGAATTCCGAAGGGCCTCAACGGCAATCGCGGCTCCATCGACTTCCTGCACGACCGCATGCTGATCCTGACCGGCGACGCGGGCAATCCGGCGCTGGCCGGCGACAATTCCTCGCTGGCGGGCAAGTTGCTCAGCATCGACTCCCCCGCGCCCGGCGCGTCCGCGAACGTGATGGTGTCCGGGATCGGCGTGGCGGGCGGAGTGTGCACGGACGGAAAGGATTCCATCTGGTTCACCGACCGCACCGCCACCGAGGATCGGTTGCAGCGGGTGGGGCCGGACGGGGTCGCGGTGAAGGCGTGGACATGGTCGGATCATCCGGGCGTGGCGGGCTGTGCGGCCGCGACCGACGGGGTGGCGATCTCGCTGACCAATCAGAAGGGGCTGGCGATCGCCACGGCCGACAAGAACTCGCACGCGGTGACCGCGGCGCCGTCGGTGCTGGCGCAGGACAAGTACGGGCGACTGGACGGCGCGGCGCTCGGCGGTGACGGCAATATCTGGGTGGGCACCGTGAACAAGCCGGACGGCAATCCCAATCAGTACGACGACCGCGTGGTGCGGATCCCGCCGCCGACCACCGGTGGGGGCGGCGGCAAGGAGTAGCCCATCGCCGACACCGCGGCGCACAGCAAATGCTGTGCGCCGCAGTGCTGTACAGACCTGTCCGGTTCCCTCGATGCCGGTTCGGACAGTGTTTGCACTGGCCGGTGTGGGTACCACTCCGAGTGAAATCCCAGTGTTTACTTCCGTGGCGGTACGCACCTACCGTGAGTTGGCAATCATTTGGCAACACTGGAGGAATCAGATGGGCAGCGTCGATTTGGGTTCAGCGGCTTTGAATCTCGCGGATGTGGTCACCTCGATCACCGCGAACATCACCTACCTGCTGCACTCCTGGGGCAGCGCGTAGGTCACTCGACCGGCATCTGCAGTTCGACGACCCACTCGTCGGACGTGGGATCGCCGGGAGCCGCGAGGTAGACCTCACGAATGGGAGCGTTGGGCTTGTAGGCGTTTTCGTCGGCCCAGCGCCCCATGGCCTCGAAGGCCACGCACAACTCCGTCAGCTTCCCGCGATGCGCGAGCGTGGCCGCGCGCGGCACCTCGGGCAACAGCAGCAGCTCGAACGGGCTGCCGGGGGCGGCGGTACCGGTCACCTGGTGCGCGACGTGCACGCGCAGACCCTCTTGCAGCTCTTCGTAATACACGATGGGCGGGCCGCTGATGGTGAGTCCGGACTCCGGAATCGCCTGCGCCATGCGGGCATACAGCTGCTCGATGATCGGGCCGACGGCGGCCTCGCCGGATTCGGCGGCGATATCGGTCAATTCAGCCACCAGGGTGGCCGACAGCGGCTTCACGATGATTTCCTGCTCGGGCATGACACCCTCACTTTCGATACGCAGGAGCCTCGCCTCGACGGATGCGAGTCGCGCGGAATCCGCGGCGACCTGATTGGCCAGCTGCGCGCGACGCAGCTGCAACATGCCGTGCAGGCGTTCCGCGGACAGCTGCCCGTCGAGCATCTCGGCCACCTGTTGCAAGGTGAAGCCGAGATCCTTCAACGCGACGATCCGGTTGAGTCGAGCGAGCTGATCGGCTTGGTAGAACCGATAACCCGTCCACTCGTCCACCTCGCACGGTGGCAGCAAACCGATCTCGTCGTAGTGGCGCAGCATCCGCACGGACACCGATCCGAACCTGGCGAAGTCTCCAATACTGAACATGACGCCCTCCACGTTCGGACCTCACACGGTGTGAGGGTCAAGGACCGATCGCGCCGGGAGATTACTCCTGTGCTCGCGGCCCGTCGGCCACGGCGGCGAAACATTCGGCAATGGCCCCTGGCGGACGGTGCGCAAACGTGCGCAAGGCCGCGTAAACCGCAGGTGATGCCGCCCAAACGCACAATGATCCCGGTACTGTGAGGCCATGACAGAGGCCGGGCTGCGCTATCACTGGTCCCGCGAGGAATTCGTGCGGGCCTGGGAAGCCGGGGCCTTCGACCACAAAGCGGAGCTTGTCGAGGGGGAGGTCTGGCCGGTGGTCATCGGCTCCTGGCATGGCGACACGGTGAGCGAAGTCGTGGGTGCGCTGCGTCACCCCGGCGTACGCGTCTCGACATCGACCCTGCCGACGGCGGAATCGCTACCGGATCCGGATTGCTGGGTACGTCACGCCGCAGCGGAACCGGTCGGCAAGATCGGTTCGCGCCTGGCGATTTGGAGCCCCAAAGATGTTCTGCTGGTGGTCGAGGTGTCCAACGAAACGGTTCTTCAGGATCTGAGTGTCAAGGCGAAGCTTTACGGTCGGGCTGGTTACGACGTGTACTGGGTGGTCACGAAGGACACGATCTACGAACACACCGAGCCCATTCCCAGCGGCTATCGACTGCAGACGAAGTATCAATCCGGCGACATGATTCCGATCCGATTCGCCGACACCATGATTGCGGTCGATTCGGTATTGCATCCGGACGAGTGACGACGCCGATGGCGCACGGCAGATGCCGTGCGCCACAGGTTGTTCCGGGTGCGATCAGCCCTCCACGCCGCAGGCCGCGAGGACGAGTTCGCGGACGCGGGCGGCGTCGGCCTGGCCGCGGGTGGCCTTCATGACGTCGCCGACGACCTTGCCCGCGGCCTGGATCTTGCCGGAGCGGATCTTCTCGGCGATGTCGGGGTTGGCGGCGAGGGCCTTCTCGACCTCGGTCTGGAGGGCGGAGTCGTCGGAGACCATGCCGAGGCCCTTGGCCTCGACGATGGCGGCGGGTTCGCCCTCGCCCGCGAGGACGAAGTCGACGACCTGCTTGGCGACCTTGTTGTTGATGGTCTTGGCCTCGACCAGACCGGCCACCTCGGCGACCTGCTTCGGGGTGATGGCGAGGTCTTCGAGGGAAACCTCGTTCTCCTTGGCCTTTTCGGTGAGGTAGGCGACCCACCAGGAGCGCGCGGCGTCGACCGAGGCACCGGCGTCGACGGTGGCGATGATCAGGTCCAGGGCGCCGGCGTTGACCAGGTCGCGGAACACCTCGTCGGACAGGCCCCAGTCGGACTGGATGCGAGCGCGACGCAGCCACGGGTACTCGGGGATGGTGCCGCGCAGTTCCTCGACCCAGGCGGCGTCGGGGGCGACCGGCTCGAGGTCGGGCTCCGGGAAGTAGCGGTAATCCTCGGCGGTCTCCTTGATGCGACCGGAGGAGGTGGTGCCGTCGGTCTCGTGGAAGTGGCGGGTCTCCATGAGGATCTCGCCGCCCTGCGACAGCACCACGGCCTGCCGCCGCATCTCGAAGCGCACCGCGACCTCGACGCTCTTGAGCGAGTTCACGTTCTTGGTCTCGGTGCGGGTGCCGAATTCCTTGGCACCCTTGGGCATCAGCGAGACGTTGACGTCGCAGCGCATCGAGCCCTGCTCCATCTTCACGTCGGAGACGTCGAGCGACTTGAGCACCTCGCGCAGCGCGGTCACGTACGCGCGCGCCACCTCGGGGGCCCGCTCGCCCGCGCCCTCGATGGTCTTGGTGACGATCTCGATGAGCGGCACACCGGCGCGGTTGTAGTCGAGCAGCGAGTGCGAGGCGCCGTGGATGCGCCCGGTCGCGCCACCGACGTGCAGCGACTTGCCGGTGTCCTCCTCCATGTGCGCGCGCTCGATCTCGACGCGGAAGATCTCCCCGTCGTCGAGCACCACATCGAGGTAGCCGTTGGTGGCGATCGGCTCGTCGTACTGGCTGATCTGGTAGTTCTTGGGCTGGTCCGGGTAGAAGTAGTTCTTGCGCGCGAACCGCCCCCACGGGGTGATGGAGCAGTTCAGCGCGAGCCCGATGCGGATCGCGGACTCGACCGCCTTCTCGTTCACCACCGGCAGCGAACCCGGCAGACCCAGGCACACCGGGCACACCTGGGTGTTGGGCTCGGCGCCGAATTCGGTCGGGCAGCCGCAGAACATCTTGGTCGCGGTGCCCAGCTCGACGTGTACCTCCATGCCCAGCACCGGTTCGTACCGGTCGATGACATCGGAGTAGTCCATCAAGTCCACGGTCGCTGCGCTCATGCGCACCATCCTATTAGTGCCCGGTCCGACCGCCGCGACGGCGGTCGGACCGGGCGAGCTGGGCAGCCCGGGCAACTCGATCAGTCGATCGCGATGGCTTCCACGATGGGCAGCCGGGCCGCGCGCAGAGCGGGCGGAATGGCTCCCAGCAGGGACAGTACGAGCGCGATGACCGCGTAGGCCACCAGCAGCGGGCTGGCGTGATACGGGATGTCCATGGCGATGGCGTGGCCGAGGGCGAAGGTGGACAGGTAGTGCACCGCCGAGCCGACCGCCAGACCCAGCAGCGCGCCGGTCACCCCGATGCCCGCCGCCTCGGTGAGCACCGTGCGCAGCAGGAACTTTCGACTCGTGCCCATGGCCCGCAGTACCCCGAGTTCACGGCGGCGGTCGAGCACCGACAGCATCAGGGTGTTGAGCAGCGCGACGGCCGAGACCAGGACCACGATCCAGAGGATGGCGGCACTGATCGCGGTGCCCTGCTGGACACTCGACGAAATCGCGGTCACCGCTTGGCGTCCGGTATCGACGTGGATGTCGGCGGGCACGGCGGCACGGACGGCCGCCATCACCGCGGCATGGTCCGCGCCGGGCGCGAAATCGAGACCGAGGATCGTCTCACCAGGGCGCTGATACCACTGCCGCATGATGTCCAGGTCCATCAGGACCACGCCCGCGACGGCCGAGAAGTACGGCACCACTTTCAGGACCGTGACCTGATGCTCACCGGTCGGAGTCGGCAGGGTCAGCGGCGAGCCCTCGTGCACGCCGAGCGTGCGGGCCACGTCGCGGGAGATGACGATGCCGGTACCGGCGGCCATTTGCGCCAGTTCCGTGGGGCTCACGCCGTCGAGTGCCTGGGTGCGCGCGACGGCGACGCCGCTCTCGTAGGCCTGCAGCATCACTCGGCCTCGGCCGAGAGTGGCGAAAGCCATTTGCGACGAACCGACTCCGGCCACGCCGGGGATGGCGCGCAGCTTGTCCTTCAGATCCGCGGGCAGCAGCGGACCGGTCGGGAACTGCTCCATGGAGGTCGGGCTCACGAAGATATCGGTGCGCGCCAGGCCCTCGAAGCTGTCGGTGGCAGCGGAGACCATATTGCGGCTGGCATTGCCGATGGCCACGATGGCGGTCACCCCGATCATGACGGTCATGACCGTGGCCCAGACCCGGCGCGGAGCGCGTTCGACCGTGGTCGCGCCCAATGCGCCGGGCGCACCGAACAGGCGGGCCACCCCGGCGACGGCGCGCACGATGGGCTCGGTGGCCGCGAAGCACAGGAATACCGCGCCCGCGATGGACAGCGAGACGGCCGTGATGGACAGCTTGCCGAGGTCGGCGCGGGCGACCACGATCGCGCCCACCACCAGAATCAGCCCGAGAGCCGCTGCGCCCCAACGCAGCAGCGGCCGCACCTGGTCGGCCGCGCCGACGCCGACCGGGGCCAGCGCCTCGATCGGCGCGACCTTGTACACCTGCCGCGCGGCAATGGCCGCCGCCGCGACGCTGGCCAGCACACAGGCCAGGACCGCCACCGGCACCGCGTATCCGGGCACCTCGTATTCGGTGCGCGACTCCACGGAGTTCATGATCGCGGCGGGCAGCTGGCTGATCGCGGCGCGGCCCATGAAGATTCCGATGATCGACCCGATGATGCCGCCCCACAGCCCGAGCAGCGCCGCCTCGGTGATCAGGTCGCGCACCATCGGTGTGCGCTTGCCGCCCATGGCCCGCAGCAGCGACAGCGTCGGACGGCGTTGCGCCACGGCCATACTCATCGCGTTGTAGATGAGGAACGAGGAGACGATGAGCGCCGAGGCCGAGGAGGCGAGCGTCGAATACCGCACCAGCGTGACCGCCCCGCCCGCCTGCGCGGTGCGCAGATCCGGGTCGGCGACCACGGCGTGCCCGTCCACCGCCTTCGTGATGTCCGAACGTAGTTGCCCCACATCGGTGTTCGGTGCGGCGACGATCTGGATCGAGTCCAGGTGCCCGACCCGGTCGGTGATCTTCTGCGCCACCGGCAGCAAGGCGATCACGAGATGTCCGCCGTTGATCTTGGCGGCGGCCCCGTCGTCGATCACACCGGCGACCGTCGCGGTCACCGTGCCGAGCTGGAACTTGTCACCTTCCTTGTGTCCCATGGCCGGACCCACCAGCACCCCGTTGGACACCGTGAGCAGCTTGTTCGCCTTGTCCTTCAGAGTGCCGGCGAGATCACTGCCCAGCTGCGCCACCGACGCGTCCGCGCCGATCAGCAGCGCCCGATTGTCGTCCGCGCCGATGGCCTGCCGCAGCATCGGCACCGCCGTGCCGACCCCGTTCACGGCGCGAATCTGTTGCAGCAGCGTCTGATCGAAGCCCGCGTCGGTGACGCCGCTGACCTCCAGCGCGGCGTTGCCGCCGAGGCTCTTGGCGAGCTTGTCCACCGAGCCGGTGATGGAGCCGGAGATGCTGAACACCGAAACCAGCAGTCCCGCGGAGACTCCCATCACGACCATGGCCATGAGGGTGCGCCCGCGGTGGGCGAGGAGTTCGCCGATATTGAACAGCCGCAGGCGATCCCAGGCCGCCCGGATCACGCGCGCACCGCCCCGGCGTCGTCGGCGGCGTCGGTGTCGGTCTCGATGGAGGCGCTGAGCTCCTCCGGCACGGTTCGCACCTCACCGTCGTCGGCGCGCTCGACCCGGTCGATGGACCCGATGTTCCCGTCGCGCAGGTTGATCACGCGATCGCAGTAGCGCACCGCACCCATGTCGTGGGTCACCATCACCACGGAGTTGCCCTCCTTGGTGATGTCGGCCAGCAACTGCAGGATCGAGGCCCCGGTCTTGGAATCCAGGTTGCCGGTGGGCTCGTCGGCCAGGATCAGCGGCGGATCCATGATGAGCGCCCGCGCCACCGCGACCCGCTGCATCTGGCCGCCGGACAGTTCGGCCGGGCGGTGCTCGGCGCGCTCGCTCAGCCCGACCAGGTCGAGCAGTTCCAGCGCGCGCGGCTTGGCCTTACGCAATCCGGTGCCGTCCAACAGTTTCGGGATGGCGACGTTCTCCCACGCGGTCAGGGTGGGCAGCAGGTTGAAGAACTGGAAGATGAAACCGACTTGGTGCCGCCGGAATTCGGATTGCCGGTCGTCGTCGAGGTCGCCGATCTCCTTGTCCTGGAATCGAATCGAGCCGGAATCCGGGGAATCCAGCGCGCCGAGCAGATGCAGCAGAGTGCTCTTGCCCGAACCGGAGGGTCCCACGATGGCGGTGAACTCCCCCGCGTCGATGCGCAGGCTGATTCCGTCCAGGGCGCGCACGGTCTGCTCGCCCACCCGGTATTCCTTGGTTACGTCGGTCAATTCCAGCATGGGTCTCTGTTCCCCTCGAAATCATTACCAGCGAGTAATATCAGCTGGCGAGCGCTCGCGCATGTGGACGGCGCAAATACAGGCGATCGGTGTCGTAGTTGTCGAGGATCGCGCGCAGCGCCGGTTGCTCGGTGGCGAGTTCCTGCCAGACCTGTGTCACCGATTTGCCTTGTGCCAGTGCGTGTTCCAGCTTGACGTTCAGGTGGTTCTCCCAGCGGTTGCGCAGCGCGAGCAGCACACCGTTCGGGCTGCCGAACAGCCGATCCAGCTCGGGTAGATCGTCGAACAACTTGGGATCGGCCGGATTTCGTGCCGCCCGGTCGAGGACGGCGTGCAGGATGTCGGTACGAGCGTGGAAATCAGCCCAGGACATGGCCTCAGCCTTTCGTCGAGCGCCCCTGCTTCGTGTGCGGGCGCTGATGCCGTTGTCCCAAAACTACGATCGCCCCGGAGTCCTGTCTTCGTGCCGCGGACGCGACTTGGCCTCCTACCCCGGTAGGAGAAGCACCCCTGCCGCCGGACGATGTACGGGACCCGACCCGACGGATAGCCTTACAGGATGAACGTGACCGACGCCACCCCTACGGTGATCGGGCAGGCGTTGCAGGAGTATCTGCGCGAGACCGGCAACCGCTGCCGACGCTTCGCGCGCAGCCCGATCGACGAGTACCGGCACTGGGTCGAGAGCACCGGTTTCGACTATCCGGTGTCGATGGTGGTCCTGGTGGACCTGATGATGATCGCGATCGGCTCGATCGCCTTCGCCCAGCGGATCGCCGCGGGGTATCCCCCGGCCGGGCTGGCCTTGACGGGACTGGTTCTCATCGCGATCACCGGGCCGCCGTGCGTGCTGCTCAACTTTCCGCCGCGGCCGGTGCTGCTGGCCGCGATCGCCATGGCGGCGGTGGCGCTGTTCCTGACCCAGCCGGTGCCGCTGGATGTCGCGCCCCTGATCCTGGTCGTCATCACCGGCGAGATCGCGGCCATCGTGCAGACTCCGGTCGGGACGGCCGTGGCCCTGGCCATGTTCGCCGAGCTGGCTCTGTTCCAATGGGCCGCGCGCATCGACGGATTCACCTGGTTCGCGCTCGGCATCCTGTTCGGCTGGTTCACCGGTCAGCTGCTCAACTATCAGCGCCGCTATCTGTATCAGGAGCGCGACTACCAGCACATCCGCGCCTTGCAGGCGGCCGGTGAGGAGCGGCGGCGCATCGCGCGCGAGGTGCACGACGTCATCGCCCACTCGCTGAGCGTCACGCTGCTGCACGTGACCGCCGCCCGGCACGCGCTGCAAACCGACCAGGATGTGGACGAGGCGGTCGACGCGCTGGCCGATGCCGAGCGGCTGGGCCGCCAGGCCATGGCCGATATCCGCCGCACGGTCGGCCTGCTCGACGGGCAGCCCGCCTCGCTGCGCCCCGAACCCGGCCTGGACGACATCGAGGATCTGGTCTCGGATTTCGTGCGCGCGGGCATGACCATCGACTTCCGCACGACGGGCAATCCCCACGAGGTCTCGGCCGGGCTGGGGCTGGCCGCCTACCGGATCTGCCAGGAATCGCTGGCCAATATCGCCAAGCACGCGCCGGGCGCGCGAGCCGAGCTGCGAATCACGCTGCACCCCAGGCATATCGATCTGGCAGTGACCAACACCCTGCCGCCCGGGGCGCTGGCCCGACCCGGCAACGGCATGGGCATCTCGGGCATGCGCCAGCGCCTCGCGGTGCTGGGCGGCACCCTCACCGCCGGACTCGAGGACGGCAGCTGGCAGGTGCGCGCCCGGATTCCGACCACCGGCCAGTTCCCGTGTCTCGCGGTGGCCGAACAAGGGCTGCGCAGCGTGCTGACGACCATGACCCACAAGCCCCAGGAGAGTGTGTGATCGACCGTTCGGACGAGGAGTTGATCGGCGTCCTCGTCGTCGACGATCAGGAACTGGTGCGCGGCGGTCTGCGCCGAATCCTGCGTCGCCGCGACGGATTCCTGATCAGCGAGGCCGCGGACGGCGACGAGGTGCCCGCGGCGGTGGACGCCCACCGCCCCGACGTGGTGCTGATGGATCTGCGGATGAAACGCATCGGCGGCATCGAGGCCACCCGCACCCTGCGCACCCGCGCCGACGCGCCCCCGGTGCTGGTGCTGACCACCTTCGACGACGATCAGCTGCTCTCGGGCGCGATCCGGGCGGGCGCGGCGGGATTCATTCTCAAGGACTCCCCCGCCGAGGATCTGATCCGCGCGGTGCGCACGGTGGCCACTGGCGGCTCCTGGCTGGACCCGACCGTCACCCCGCGTGTCCTGACGACCTACCGTTCGGCGCGTCCCACTCCCGCGCCGGGCGGTAACCGGCTGGCGGAGCTGACCGTTCGCGAGCTCGAGGTGCTCGAACTCATCGGCAGAGGCCGCCTCAACGCTGAGATCGCGAGCACATTGGGTATCTCGGAGGTAACGGTGAAGAGCCACGTGGGACATATCTTCGGGAAGCTTGGGTTACGCGACCGTTCGGCGGCCATCGTCTTTGCGTTTGACCACGGCGTAGTGGCACCGGGAGAATCCACCCCCTAGAGGGGTGGGTCGCGGGTTCTCGTCTGCTTCCCTCCCGATGAGTTGGAGGTTGGACGGGGTGGATGCACCGCCATCGCGGGCCGGAAGCAGGTTCGGGCCGTACGAATTGCGCTCGCTGCTGGGCAGGGGCGGCATGGGTGAGGTCTACGAGGCCTACGACACCTCCAAGGATCGGGTGGTAGCCCTCAAGCTGCTGCCCGGGGAGCTCGCCGAGGATCCGGCCTACCAGGAGCGGTTCCGCCGCGAATCGCAGGCGGCGGCGCGGCTGGCGGAACCGCACATCATCCCGATCCACGACTGGGGTGAGATCGGCGGTCAGCTCTACATCGACATGCGGCTGGTGCGCGGTCAGGACCTGCGTTCACTGCTGGACATGTACGGGCCGATGCCGCCGTTGCGCGTGGTCGGGATCATCGAGCAGATCGCGGCGGCGCTGGACGCGGCGCACTACTCGGGGCTGGTGCACCGGGACGTGAAACCCGCGAACATCCTTGTGACTGATGCAGATTTCGCATATCTCGCGGATTTCGGCATCGCGCGCGCCGAGGGCGACGCCACCATCACCATGGCGGGCACGGCCGTCGGCTCCTACGCCTACATGGCTCCCGAGCGCTTCGACTCCGGGCCGGTCTCCGGTCGCGCGGACATCTACTCGCTGGGCTGCGTGCTGCACGAATGTCTCACCGGCGAGCGGCCTTTCCCGACCCAGAACATGAGTGCGCTGGTGCGCGCGCACCTGTCCGAGCCGCCGCCCGCGGCGAGCATGCTGCGTCCCGGGATTCCGCCCGCGCTGGACGGCGTGGTGGCGAAGGCGCTGGCGAAGGATCCGAACGCGCGGTTCTTCACCGCGGGCGAATTCGCCCGGGCCGCGCGGATGGCGCTGGCCGGTGGCCGGATCGCGCCGCCACCGCAGCCGCCGCGTCCGGGTGGCCGGACGGTGCCGCCGGGTCCGCCGCTGGGGCCGCCGCCGTTCGGGCCGCCGACCACGGTGTTGCCGAACCAGGGCGGAGCGAATCAGGGTGGGCCGAATCAGGGCGGACCCAATCAAGGAATGCCGACCGGTCGGAACTCCGAACCGACGCTGCTGCAACCCAACTCACCCGCGCCGCGCCCGCCGGGCCCGCCCGCCGCGCCCCGGCTGACCACAGCCACCGGCTCCATCCCGGCCTACATCACCGGCTCCTTTCCGGCCGCCGAGGAACCCTCGCCCACCGGCGACCTGCCGGTCATCACGCCCTCGGATCCGACCCGGGTGCGGGTCAGCGACTTCCACTTCACGCCGCTGCCGCCCGAGGCCCAGGAACACGCCGCCTGGGGCCACGCGCAAGCCGCCCAGCAGGACTTTCCCTACGCTCCCGCACCGGATCCCGCGTTGTACCCGACCGCCGAGCACGCCATTGTCACGGGCCCGGCCTTCGAGCACCGCAAGCGCCGCCGGGGCAAGTCGGTGGCGCTGCCGGTGGTCATCGGCGTGCTGGTGATCGCGGTGGCCGCCATCGCCGGCGCGGTGGGCTGGCAAGTCCTCGACGGCTCCGGCAACGAAGCACCCATATCGACGGCAGCACAGGGTGTTCCGGGGACCACCGCGCCGCGCTCGCAATCGGCGGGCCCGACGGCGGTGACCACCACGGCTCCCACCACGGTGCAGTTGCCGGCGGGAGCGACGCCCTGTCCGCCGACGTACGGGACGCTCGGCGGTTACGCCTCCTCCGCGGTCGGAAACAGCGGGACGTCCTGTCCTTTCGCGGAAGTGGTTCGCCAAGCCTATGCCGACGCGACTTCGGCGCGGCCGGGTGCGACGGTTAGTGTGAATGCAGTGAGCCCGGTGACGGGCCGGTCTTACACGATGAACTGCACGGCTGCAGGCAAATTGGTGACCTGTACCGGCGGTGAGAACGCGGTGGTGTATGTCTACTGATCCAAATCCGGCCTGTCGCAAGGGGTTTGTGCGCGGGCTGGCCTTGGCGGCCGTCTTGGCCGTGTCCGGTTGCGGCGTGAACCTCGGTGCGGCGCATCATGCTTCGGCGCAGGCCGACGAGATCAAACCGGTGGGCGACAGTTCCGAGCTGCAATCCCCGAACATGGTCGCGCCCGGGTTGCCGGAATTGTTCGGGCTGCCGAAATCCGTGGCTTTCGCAGCGGATTTCGCAGATCTGCGCACCGCGCTCGACGGCCGGGTCGGCATCGCCGTCATGCCCGTCGGCGGCGGCGACGTGACCCAGCTCGGCGACTGGACCACCGGCATCGCCTGGTCCACCATCAAGGTCCCCCTCGCGCTGGCCGCGCTGCGGCACGATCCGGACGGCATGCGCTCCACCGCCGAGGCCGCCATCACCTTCTCCGACAACGATGCGGCACAGCAACTCTGGACCTCCCTGGGCAATGGCAGCCAGGCCGCCGACGCGGTCGAGTCGGTGCTGCGCGAGGCCGGTGACACCACCACCGACGTCGCCGCCCGCCACACCAAACTGGCCGCCCTGGAATCCGATGATCTGCTCGCCTTCGGCGCGACCGACTGGTCGCTGGCCGATCAGGTGCATTTCGCCTCCAAGCTGCCGTGCCTGCCGCGCGCCAATTCCGTTGTCTCGCTGATGAGCGAGATCACCCCCAGCCAGAGCTGGGGCCTGGGCCGGTTGGTCGGCGCGGAATTCAAGGGCGGCTGGGGTCCCGACGACGACACCGGCAAATACACCGTCCGTCAATTCGGCCTCATCCCCACGCTGAACGGACCGGTGGCGGTGGCGCTGGCGGCCGAACCCGCGTCCGGCAGTTTCGACGACGCCACCGACATGATGGACAAGCTGGCCCTGCTGGTCGGCGACCATCTGCCCGACCTACGCGGCGGACTCTGCTCGCACTAGCCGCAATTGACCCGGCCTAGGTGTGTCCGCTAGGAACAGGGAACGCACCGGCAGCCGGGGCAGAGGGAGGTTCGGTGTGAAAACGCGTTGGCGCGGACGACACTTCGCGCACGGGTGCGTCGCACTGACCTCGCTGGTCACGGCACTGACGCTGGTGACCGGTTGCTCCAGCAAGCCGGTTCTGGTGCCGGACAAGACATCCGCCGCGGCCGCGCCCACCAACACCATCCCGGCTACGGTGATGGCGCTGCCCGGCACGCTGGCCTGGGACTTCAACACCACGCTCGCGCCGACGCTGGCGGGCAAGGTGGGTTTGGCGGTGCTGCCCGTCGGCGGCGACAAGGTGGTGGCGCTCGGGGATTGGACCTCGGGGCCCGGCTGGTCGACCATGAAGGTCCCGTTGACGCTGGCCGCGCTGCGCAAGAATCCGGGCAATCAGGTGGCGGCCGTCAATGCCATCGAGTACTCCGACAACACGGCGGCCGACACCCTCTGGCAGTCGCTCGGCAGCCCGGAGGTCGCGGCACAGACCGTGCAGGACGTGCTGCGCGAGGGCGGCGACAGCGAGACCACCGTGCCCGCCACCCGGGCCCGGCCCGACTACTCCGCCTTCGGGCAGGCCGACTGGTCGCTGGCCAATCAGCTCAAATTCACCGCGAAACTGCCGTGCCTGCCGCAATCCGACGTGGTGACCTCGCTCATGGGCAAGGTCAGTTCGGGCCAGCGCTGGGGGCTGGGCACCCTCGACGGCGCGGTCTTCAAGGGCGGCTGGGGACCGGATCCCAGCGGGAACTACCTGGTCAGGCAGTTGGGGCTGCTGCCCGTCGCGGGTGGGCAGATCGCCATTGCCATTGCCACCCAGCCCAATTCCGGCTCCTTCGACGACGGCACCGCGATCCTCACCAAGATCGCCACGTTGATCGGCAAACACCTCGACGAACTCCAGGGCGCGGGCTGCCCCGCCGCGTAGCGGCAAGTCGGCACCGCATAGCGGCAAGTCGGCACCGCGGGCGGCAGTTGTAACCAGCGCTTCACGGGGGTGGAGCCCACCGAGCGCGGCGTTCAGGGCAAGATGGGCACCATGCGCATCGGAGTCTTGACCGGAGGCGGAGACTGCCCTGGCCTGAATGCCGTCATCCGTGCTGTCGTTCGTACCGCGAACGGCCGCTGGGGGGATGCGATCGTCGGCTTCCAGGACGGGTGGCGCGGGCTACTCGAGGACCGCAAGATCCAGATCCTCAACAACGACCGCACCGACCGCCTGCTCACCAAGGGCGGCACCATCCTCGGCACCGCCCGCACCAATCCGGATGTGCTGCGCGCCGGGCTGCCCCGCATCAAGCAGACCCTCGACGACAACGGCATCGACGCACTCATCCCGATCGGCGGCGAGGGCACCCTGACCGCCGCCTCCTGGCTGGCCGACGAGGGCGTGCCCGTAGTGGGCGTGCCCAAGACCATCGACAACGACATCGACTGCACCGACACCACCTTCGGCCACGACACCGCCGTGGCCATCGCCACCGAGGCCATCGACCGGCTGCACACCACCGCGGAATCGCATCAGCGCGTCATGCTGGTCGAGGTGATGGGGCGGCACGCCGGCTGGATCGCCATCAACTCCGGCATCGCCTCCGGCGCGCACCTGACCCTGGTGCCCGAGGTGCCGTTCGACGTGGACGAGGTCTGCGCCATGGTGAAACGGCGCTTCCAGCGCGGGGATTCGCACTTCATCTGCGTGGTGGCCGAGGGCGCGCACCCGGACCCCAAGTCCATGAGCCTGCGCGACGGCGGCATCGACGAGTTCGGGCATGTCCGATTCACCGGTGTGGCACAGCAGCTCGCGCCCGAGATCGAGCGCCGCATCGGCAAGGAGGTCCGCGTCACCGTGCTCGGGCACGTCCAGCGCGGCGGCACCCCGACCCCGTTCGACCGGGTGCTGGCAACACGTTTCGGCGTGCACGCGGCAGAAGCCGTGCACGCCGGGCAATTCGGACAAATGGTTTCGCTGAAGGGCAGCGAGATCGAACTGGTCCCGCTCTCGGAAGCGACCAAGCAGCTCAAGCTGGTCCCGCCGGACCGCTACCGGGAAGCCGCCGCCTTCTTCGGCTGAGCCGGAACAAGCTGCCGCCCAAGCCCCGACGACACGGCCCCCGCCACTTCGGCGGGGGCCGTTCGCATTTCCACCGCCCTCGCCCACCTGGCGGGGCCACCCCGGTCATCCCGGCGGCCGCCCTCGTCATCCCGGGGAGTTGAACGGCCGGGCGTGGAAGTGGCCGGGGCGGATGCTCACTCGCGGTGCTGGGCGTAGTGGCGGGCGGC
>NZ_JBSGBY010000029.1:0-28016 GCF_053601505.1 Nocardia sp. NPDC004722 | reverse complement strand
GCCTGCCGGGGCCGACCAGAGTCACGGTGCCGGAGGTCGGGGTGAGCAGGCCGAGCAGCAGGCGCAGCACGGTGGTCTTGCCCGAGCCGTGCGGCCCGACCAGGGCGGCCACGGTGCCCGCGGGCACCACGAAGCTCACGTCGTCGACGAGGGTGCCGGTCTCGAGGGTCTTGGTGAGGCCCCCGGCGGCGATGGCGAGCGGGCGCGTCACGACTGCCGGTTCCGGGTCGGGGCTTCCACGGCGGGCAGCGGGTCGGCGTCGATGACCAGCGGTTGCGGCCAGGTCAGCGGGGGCGCGCCGAAGGCCTTGCGGGCATTGTCGACGATGCCGTGGCCCAGCGCCCGGTTGCCGAATCCGCCGATGGCCGCGCCGATTCCGGCGGGAATCACCTTGCCGACCATGAGCGCGCCGCGTTTGGCGATGAACTGCACCAGGAACTTCTTGAGCAGGGAGTCGTTCATCGCGCCGATGCCGGGGATCTTGCCCGCCATCAGCCCACCCCAGTTCTTGGCGGAGTGCCCGACGCTCTTCTGCACGATCTCCATGCCGGATTCGCCCAGCACCACGGCGAGCACCAGTGCGCGGCGGCGTTCCTTGTCCTCGGGCGCGACCCCGTGCACGGCCGCGACGGCGAGGGTGAACACCGCCGAGGCTTCCAGGAAGAACGCGGTCTCCGCACTCATGGCGGCAAGCGATGTCACGGTTCCCACGCCCGGTACCGCCGCGGCCGCGCCGACCGCGGTTCCCGAGCCGGTCACGGCGTTGAGATAGAGCTTCTCGATGCGGGTGATGATCTGCGCCGGCGATTCCCCGGGATGCCCGTCCCGCAGCTTGCCCACGTACTTGGCGACAGCCGGAGCCTGCACCTGGGCCCCGTTGTCGAGCAGCGAGACGACCGCTTTCTCGAGCCCGGCCTTGAACATCGCAAACCCCTTTTCCGTGCGGTCCTCCGACCGAAACTCTATGGCACCCCGACAACGATTCGCGAGATAGACCGGTTCCGGATGGAAGGGTGCCTTACCCGGCAAGATCGGCCTAGGGTGGACGGCGTGGCAGGCGTGTCCGAAGGCGCGTCGGGACTACCTGATCCGCGACTGCGCCCCTACGTCCTCGGGTACGAGGGCTATCTGCTGCGCGGTTTCGCGCCGGGCACGCATGTCGGCATGCCCGGCTCGGTGCTGACGGTGATCATCACCATCGACGAACCCATCGAGGTCCCGGTCTCCTCGCAGCCGGGTCAGCCCGCCGGTCGCTGGGACATGCTGGCCAGCGGGCTCACCACGCGTCCGGCGATGATCGCGCACAACGGTTTCCAGCACGGCGTGCAACTGAGCTTGACGCCCCTGGGCTGCCGGGCGCTGTTCGGGATGCCGACGGCGGAGCTGGGCTCGTGGATCGTGGATCTCACCGACGTGCTCGGCCCCCGGGCGATCGAGCTGCGGGACCGGCTCTCGCTGCTGCCGGACTGGCCGCGGCGCTTCGCGGTGCTCGACGAGATCCTGTTGCGGCGGGTGGACCCCGTGCGGTGGGACGCCGAACTGGCGCGCGCCTGGACCCTGCTCTCCGGACCGGATCCGGCCGTGCGGGTGGCCGCCGTCGCGGACGAGATCGGCTGGAGCCGCAGGCATCTCGGCAATCGCTTCGCCGCCGAGTTCGGGATCACGCCCAAGGACGCCGCGCGGGTGTCGCGTTTCGAGCGTTCGCATCGCCTGCTGCGCGATCCGGTGCTGCCGCCGCTGGCGGAGGTGGCGGCCGTCGCCGGGTACTACGACCAGGCGCACATGGCGCGGGAGTGGCGGGAGCTGGCGGGCATGCCGCCGTCGGCGTGGCTGGAACACGAGGAGTTCCCATTCGTCCAAGACCGGCAACCCGCCGAGGCGGGAGGGTGAATCCATGAGCGAAACGACAACCCCTGTACAGACCGCCACCGTCGTCTGGCCGACCCTGGTCTACCGCGACGCGAAGGCCGCGATCACGTTCCTGGAGCAGGCTTTCGGCTTCGAGACCACCGCCCGTTACGAGGAAGGCGACACCATCGCCCACGCCGAGCTCGCCTGGCCGGGCGGCGGCGCGATCATGCTCGGCGGCGTCCGCGAGGGCATGTCCCTGGCGTGCCAGCCGCCCGGTGTCGGCTCGGTGTACATCGCCCTCGACGACGCCGACGCCCTCTACGCCCGCGCGAAAGCGGCGGGCGCGAACATCACCCGTGAACTGCGGAACGAAACCGACTACGAGTCAAGGGGTTTCACCTGCCGCGACCCCGAAGGGGTCTACTGGAGCTTCGGGACCTATCGGGGCGCGGCGGGGGAGTAGGTCCGGTCAGGCGGGCGTGTGCCCGGCGGGCACACGTTCCGCCTCCAGGGGCGGGGGCGGCGGGGTGCCGTCTCCGAACGGCTTGCCGCCCAACGCTTCCCGGCCGTGCGGGGTCAGCCAGTTGCCGAGTTCCGGACCCTTGGGCACGATCCGGGTGGGATTGATGTCGGTGTGCACGATGTAGTAGTGCTGTTTGATCTGCGTGAAGTCCACGGTGTCGCCGAAGCCCGGGGTCTGGAACAGGTCGCGGGCGTAGGCCCACAGCACCGGGAGCTCGGTGAGCTTGTCCCGATTGCACTTGAAGTGCCCGTGATACACCGGGTCGAAGCGGACCAGCGTGGTGAACAGCCGCACATCGGCCTCGGTGATGGTGTCGCCGACCAGATAGCGCTGCGTGGCCAGCCGTTCGGAGAGCCAGTCCAGCGCGGTGAACAGCCGATCGTAGGCGGCGTCGTAGGCGTCCTGCCCGCCCGCGAAGCCGCACCGGTACACGCCGTTGTTGACCTCGGTGTAGACCCGGCGATTCACCGAATCGATCTCCGCGCGTAGGTCTTCCGGATACAGCTTCGGCGCTCCGGGCCGGTGGAACTCGGTCCATTCGGTGGAGAAGTCGAGGGTCATCTGCGCGTAGTCGTTGGTCACCACCGCGCCGGTGCGCTCGTCCACGATCGCGGGCACGGTGATGCCGCGCGGATAGTCCGGGATCCGCTTGAAGTAGGCGTCCTGCAGAAAGTGGATGCCCAGCACCGGATCCACCTCACCCGGATCCAGATCGAAGGTCCAGCTGCGCTTGTCGTGGGTGGGCCCGGCCAACCCCATCGACAGCGCCGACTCGAGCCCGAGCAGCCGCCGCACGATGATCGTCCGATTGGCCCACGGGCAAGCCCGCGCCGCGATCAGCCGATACCGCCCGGCCTCGACCGGGTAACCATCCCTGCCGTCCGCGGTTATCCGCGTCTCGATGTAGTTCGTATCGCGCTTGAATTCACCGGGTTCGACGTAGGAGCCCGGCTCCGATTTCGACGTGGTCACCAGCCCAGGCTAGTTGCCTCGGCGAAACTTCCGCCCGGGTCTGTCGCCAAAGTAAGCATCCGCATACATTCGGGGGCATGACTGACTCGAAGCCCACTCGCCTGGAACGCGCTGTCACCGCGGGCGGTGCGGATACGGCGATTCTGACCATCGCTCATGGCCCGTTGAATCTGTTCGACAAGGCCCTGCTGGACGCGCTGGCGGTGGATCTGGCGGAGCTGTCGGCCAATCCGCCGCGGGCGCTGCTGGTGCGCGCCGAGGGCAAGCTGGTCTCGGGCGGCGTGGACGTGCACGTCTTCGACGGGCTCTCCGAGCAGGAGGGCGCGCAGCTGTGGCAGACGCTGTTCGCGCAGATCATCCACCCGCTGGAGGCGCTGCCCTGCCCGGTGATCTTCGCGGCCCACTCGCTGACCCTGACCGCGGCCTTCGAGATGGCGCTGGCCTGCGACATCATCCTGGCCGCGCCCAAGGCGAAGTTCGGTCTGGTGGAGACCGTGGTCGGCCTGACCCCGTCGATGGGCGGCCCGCAGCGGCTGGCCGAGCGCGCCGGGTCCGGTCGCGCGCGCGAGTTCGTCATGACCGGCGACACCTACCCGGCCGCCACCATGGCCGAGTGGGGCGTGGTCAACGCGATTCACGAGGACGTCGACACCGAGGCTCGCGCGCTGCTGGCCCGGCTGGCCGACGGCCCGACCCGCGCGCACGCCGCCACCAAGGCGATCATCGAGGCTTGGCGTTCCGGCGGTGTGGCGCACGCGGATTCGGTGACCCCGGAGGTGTCCGGGCAACTCTTCGGCACCGAGGATCTGAAGAACGCGGTGCGGAGCTTCCTCGAGGTCGGGCCCGGAAAGGCCACGTACACAGGCAAGTAGACGGCTAACGCGGGAGTCCGACGGCCCGGGTCGTGGTGTGCGCCCGGGTGTGTCGGCCCGCGCCCGGGCGTGTCAACGCTCTCACCTGCGCGGGTGGGTGATTGGGGGGAGGCCGAGACCGTCCGGTGGGGAATTCCGGTGTGAATGTGCGAAGGGCCCTGCAATTCCGACGTTTCCGCAGGCTCGCCAGGGGAAGTCCGGTTTCACCGAGGGGTGGTCTGTTTCCATCGGGTCAAACCCTGACATCCGTTTGCCGACAATCCGCCCATGTCTGTGATCTGCATCATATAGTCACTCATGCCTGGCAGGGCTGACGAGGCACTCGGAGGGACGATGTCGCAGTTACTCGTGGAATACCCGCACACCCGAAACGGCTGGTGCGCCAACCCGCTTGCGCGCGCGGCGGACGGCATCCTGCGCTACGGCAACCTCACGCCGGCGCTCACCGAACTACTCGACATCCAGGTCCACACCTTCGCCGCCCGCGAGGCCGTGGTGGAGATCGGCGGCCCCCGGCTCACCTACCGCGAACTCTGGTACGCGGCCTCCCGCATCGCCGGCGGCCTCCAGGAGCACGGCATCGGCTACGGCGACCGGGTCGCGGTGCGCATGCCGGTCGGCGCGCGCTGGGTGCAGGCGTTCCTGGGCGCGCTGCTCTCGGGCGCGGTGCCGGTCCTGGTCCACGACGGCCTGCCGGATGCGGCCGCGGAGCGCGTGATTCGCGACGCCTGCACCGACTTCGTGCTCGACGGCGGCGGCCGCGCGGCCGGCTACCGCGAGGCCCTGCCCGACGGCGCGGCCTTCATCGACGACGGCGCCTCCCTCGGCGAACTGGCGCTGCTCTGCTACACCACCATGGGCCCCGGCGCGCACCCGCGCGGCGTGGAGCTGACCAACGAGAATCTGCTCTCGGCAATCTGTTCCGTGGTCGGCGCGCTGGAACTGCCCAGCGACGGCCTGCGCAACCTGCTGCTGCTGCCGCTCGCGCACGCCAGCGGCTGTGTCGACCAGCTGCTGCCGACCTTCGCCGTCGGCGGCACCGTGGTGCTGGCCCCCGACCGGTCCGCGGTGCCGGAAATCCTTGTCGCCGAACGCATCGACATGGTGGCGGCGACGCCGCGCATCTTCGCCGGGCTGCTGCCCGACCTGGCCGGGCTGCGGGTGGACCGGGTGCGCCAGGTCTGCAGCGCCGGGCATCGCGCCGAGCTCGCGGTCACCGATCCGGCTGCCTCCGAGGCAGTTTCGGTCACCCTGCGCGACGTCTTCCCGGCGGCCCGGCAGTGGTCGGTATGGGGTGCGACCGAGACCTCCGGCATCGGCCTGGCCCGCGACGACACCGCGGCGCTCGCCGGCGACCCCGGCCGGGACGTGCTCGGATTCGCCTTCGGCGGCACCGAACTCGCGCTGTGCGGCCCGGACGCCGACGCGGGCCACGGCGAACTGCTGTGCCGCGGCCCCAATGTCACCCCGCGCTACTGGAACGACCCGCAGACCACCGAGTCCCGCTTCACGGGTTCCTGGTTCCACACCGGGAACCAGGTCAGCATCGACGCGGACGGCCTGGTCCGCCAGGCCCTGGCGGACGAGTCGGCCCTGGCGGAATGAGCGCGATGAGCCTCAGTCGAGCAGGCGCTCGCGCAGCGCGTCGCGCAGCTGGGGCGTGATGCCGATCTCGGCGAGGTAGCCCTCGAGGCCGCCGTACATGTCGTTCATCGACGTGGTCGCGGTCTCCAGGTATTCGGGCTTCACGCCCAGCAGGTCGTCGGACAGCTCCTCGTTCATGGCGTCGGTCATGAAGGCGCGCAGGGTGGGGACGGCGTCGTTGCTGAGCAGGTAGTCGGCGTAGATGTCCTCTTCGGTGACATCGACCGCGCGCAGCAGGGTGGCGACCGCCCAGCCGGTGCGGTCCTTGCCGGCGGCGCAGTGCACCAGCGCGGTCCCGGCGAGCACGGATTCGGCCAGCGCCTTGATGGCCTCGTGCGCCTCGGGCAGGGCGGGGAAGGTGCGGTAGACCTCGAGCATGTGCGAGGAGGCGGTGACCGAGCGGCGGGCCTCGTGCGGCGGAGTCTCGCCCATGCGCGAATCGAAGGGAGTGACCCGCAGGCGAACCCCGTCCGGCACCACGTCGTGGCCGATGAAGTCGATCTCGGCGAACCCGCGCAGGTCGTGCACATCGGTGACGCCGAGCTCGGCCAGCATGGCCACGCCCGCCTCGTCGAGGCGGCTGAGCTGGGCGGACCGTAACAGCACCCCTTCGCGGACGGTGCGGCCGACGGTGGTGCGGGCACCGCCCAGGTCACGGAAATTGAAGGTGCCGGAGATCAGGAATTGGTCGTGGCGCGCTGAAGTCACTTCGTCAGGCTATCGGTGGGCCGGTATCGCCACGGTGTCGGTGATCGATCGGATCGGCGAATTGTGCGGGTGCGAGCGGGTGGCTGTCGGCGTGGCGCGTGTGGGGTCGCGCACACCTTCTATGTTTCGACGCACAACCGTCCGTAATATACCGAATGGTCCTATCAACGTCGTTACCAGGCGATCGTTCAATTTGATCATTCCCGTAGGGTCGCGGGCCCGTTCCAATTGGGTAACAAAACATTCTTGAGGTACGGAATCGGCTATCAAAGCTGGTTACCGGGCCCAAAAACGACGTACCATCGATACCCGTTGAACGGGTACGCCGGTGTACTGACCGGAAAGATCAAAGTCGATCCGCCGCCCGTTGAGCGAACTGCGCAGGCGCTATGGCCGCTGGTCCTGGTCGCTGTGCGCGAGTTCTTTCGCCAAAGGGAGCCGTCGTTGAGCGCAAGTGGAGAAATCACCCAGGTCGGACTTCGTCCGGCCATGACCGAGGCCATCGAAAAGACGGCCGGGTCGCTCGACTTCAGCGGTAATCGGGCACTGCGCATCCTGCTGCACGCGGGTGTCAGCACGCTGTGGCCGATGTTGAAATCCTCGCCGGATCGCCAGATTCGGGCCTACGAGTCCACGCTCGCCATGCTGCGTCAGCGTTGGGAGAATCAGGCCGCGTGCGTGCCGGACCCGGTGGGCTCGGCCATGTTCCGGGACCTGGACGCCGACGTCACTGCCTTCCTCGACCTGTGCGCTCGGCACTCGGGCACGCAGTGGCTGGAGCCGGTCGACGCCATCGCCGCGTACCTGCTGGCGGTCATCCAGGGCATGGTGTTGCGCTGGCTGGCCGACTGCAATGACGAGATCTCGCTCGTCGTGCTCGACGATCTGGTGTCCTACCTGTCGACCAAGGCCGTCGACCTACCCTGAATTCGAGTGCTCCCGCTGTTGAATTCCGACAGCGAAATTCCGAAATACTGGACGAGTGACCAAGTTCGTGGTCGAATGATCAGGTGACCGATAAGTCGCCGATCAGCGTGCTGCACGCGGCCACCGCCGAGCTCGACCCCCCGCTCGCGGCGGTCGACCTGACCGCCCTGCGCGCCAATGCCGCCGACCTGGTGAGCCGCGCCCGCGGCGTCCCGATCCGGGTGGCCAGCAAATCCGTGCGCTGTCGCGCGGTCCTGGACGAAGTGCTGGGCCCCAAGCTGACCGCCGCCGGCGGATTCGCGGGCATCATGGGTTACTCACTGCGCGAAGCCATCTGGCTGGTCCGCGAGGGCGCGCGGGATGTGCTGCTCGGGTATCCCACCGCCGATCGCCACGCGCTGGCCGAACTCGCCGCGGACCCGCTGCTGCTGGACTCCATCACCCTCATGGTCGACGACACCGCTCAGCTGGACCTGATCCGCGCCGCCGTCGGCAGCGAAAAGATCGCTCCCCGTGTATGTCTCGACGTGGACGCCTCTCTGCGCATCGGCCCGCTGCACCTGGGCGTGCGCCGCTCGCCGATCCGCACGCCCGAGCAGGCCGCCGCACTCGCCGCCGAAACCCGTTCCCGCGGTTTCCGAGTCGTGGGCATGATGACCTACGAGGCGCAGATCGCGGGCCTGCCCGACACCAATCCCGCGGTGCGCCTGGTGAAGAAGCTGTCGGCCGACGAGATCGGCAAGCGCCGCCGCCGGGTGTTGGACGCCGTCCGCTCCGCCGTCGGGGAACTCGAGATCGTCAACAGCGGCGGCACCGGGTCCATCGAGGTCAGCATCTCCGATCCGGACGTCACCGAGGTGACCGCCGGTTCCGGGCTCTACCTGCCGACGCTGTTCGACGGCTACCGCAATCTGGCCCCGCGCCCGTCGATGTATTTCGCGACGCCGGTGCTGCGCCGTCCCGCGCCCGGCATCGCCACGGTCTTCTCCGGCGGCTACATCGCGTCCGGTCCCGCGGGAGCGTCCCGGGTGCCGAAACCGGTGTGGCCCTTGGGGTTGAAGCTGATCGGCACCGAGGGCGCGGGCGAGGTACAGACCCCGCTGACGGGTGCGGACGGCCTGAAGATCGGGGATCGCGTGTGGTTCCGGCACGCCAAGGCGGGTGAACTCTGCGAGCGCTTCACCGAGGTCCACCTGGTGGACGAGGACGGACGCCGCACCACCGTGCTCACCTATCGCGGTGAGGGACACTGCTTCGGCTGACGGCTCAGACCCGGTCGAGCTGCAGAACCGCTGCCAGATCCGATAATTCGGCGGCGGTGGCCGGGAGGTATTCGGTCAGCAGCGGCGAGCGCACGATGATCGCCGACCACATGGCCCGGGAGATCGCGCTGGTGAGCCAGTGCCGCGACAGCAGCGCGCCGATGCCGTGCGGCGCGTCGTCCGGGGCGGAGGTGGTCATCGAGACCAGCACCACCGCGGCCTCGCGGCCCTGGAAATGGTCCGGGGTGCCGACCAGCACATCCTCGATCCGCGCCCGCGACAACAGGGTTCGGATGCGCGCCACCTGCGCGTGATACGGGGCCACCACCAGAATGTCGTGCGGGTGCAGGCGACGCGTGAGTGCTCCGGTGTGCCAGGGCAATCCGAGCAGCGTGCGCACCTGGCGCACGATTTCCCTTGCCTCCTCGGCGGATTCGGTGCCGTTGCCGTGATGCTCGACCGTCACCGTGCGCACGCCGGGCGGGATACCGTCGAGTTCCCGTGCCAGGGTGACGGTTTCGTTGGAGCGCAGCCGGTTGTCGTAGCGCAGCCGCGACACCGGACCGCACATGCGCGGATGCATGCGCCAGGTGCGGTCCAGGAAGTAGCCGTAGGCCGCGGGCAGCGTGCGGTGGCCGGAGAGCAGGCGGCCCAGCACCGATTCGGCGATGGGTTCGGGATGGGTGCCGCGCGCCGGCGGCGGCGCGGGATCGCCGACCAGCAGCAGGTTGCGGGCGGTCACCGCCACCGCCATCGCCTCGGCGAGCGGGAACTTCCCGGCGTCCACGATGACCAGCAGATCCAGGCTCGCGCGCGCGATGCGCTCGGGATCGGCGAAATCGCTCGAAAGTCCGCCCACCACACAGCCGTTGACGGCATTGTCGAGAAAACGCGGGTAGCGCGCGGTCTCGATGGGCAGCCATTCCGGGGCCACCGAGCGGGTGTCGGCCTTGGCCACCAGTTCGGGCAGCACACCGACCTGCACGACGGCGTCCAGCACGTGCTCGACCACCTGGTGCGAACGGGCGATCACGCCGACGCGCCACTTGTACCGGGTGACAAGCCTTTCCACGGCGCGGGCGGTGGTGTCGGCCTTGCCGGTGCCGGGCGGGCCCTGCACCGCCACATACGAATTGTCCAGGGCGAGCACGGCGGCGGTGACGGCGGCGGCGTGATCGCCGAACACCTCCGGCAGCGCCCCGCCCGTGCGCAGTCGCGGCGGGCGGCGGCACAGGATGTCGAAGATCGCGGTCTCGGGCACCTGGGGCAGCGTCACCAGCAGCTGATGTGCGGTGTCCTCCAAGGCTTCCGAGAGATGGATGTCGAGGCCCGGGGGACAGGGCGCGATGGCGGTGGGCAGATCGGCGTAGGGGTCGCAGCCCTCCGGCAGCGTCTCCACCACGCGCACCACGTCCTCGAAATTGGTGTCCAGGGCGCAGCCGAGCACGGTGGCGTGGGCGGTGGCGCGCAGTCCCGGGGCCACGATCATGCCCGGCACGGCCCGGTCGTAGAGGGTGAGCACCGGGGTGCCCGGCGGGGGCGCGTTGCCGGTGCCGAGCCGTCCGACGAGGGTCAGGTAGCGGCGCAGCGGTTGCTGTCCGGTGCCGTGCCAGTCGGTGTCCACCGAGCCGGAGTCGGCAACGAGAACGCCTGCGGTATCGGCCCATTCGGCCAGCGGATGATCGAGCCGGTCGTCGTGCGCCCAGCGCAGCGGGCGGCGCTCGCGCCGGTGGTAACCGAGCGCGGCCGCGGCCAGCCCGGCCGCCTCCTGTGCGGGCCCGCGCTCGTGGTCGTCGCTCTCGGCGAATTCCCGCAGCGCCGCCTCGATCTCGTCCGGCCCGGTCTCGGCGTAGTCGTAGGACCAGCGCCGCTCCGGCCGCACTCCGTGCTCGGCGGCCAGCTCCAGCAGCCAATCCCGCAGCCGCACCACGGCTTCCGCCCCGCCGTCGCTCTCCTCCTGATTGGGCGGCAGCTGATGCAGGTCATACGACCGCTCACCCACCACCAGCGCCGCCCGCACCACCGGATACAGATCCATCAGCGCGGGCAGCAACTCCGCCACCACGTCCTCGCCCTCGGAATCGCGTTCCCCGATCCCGTTCAGCAGCGCCCGCAGATCCCCCCGGTAGTGGTGAATCCGCAACTCCGGGCACTCCCGCTGCCGCCGCACCAGAAACTCCAGCAGCGCGTCGGCATCGTCGCGATGCCGCGTGACCCGCCCGCCATCCCGGTCCTCGGCGCGAATCACGAAGGTGTGCTCGACCTTCGGCAGCGCCGGCGTCGGCACGAACCCCAGCGCGACGGTCCCGGCCTCGGGTCCGGGCACGCTGGCCGTCGCCACCGTTCCGGCGAGGTCGGCCACGTCGCCGCCGGATCGCGATACCGGGCCGCCGGTCTCGATCCGGCGATCGGTGCTCGGCGCGAATCCCATTGTGGCCAGTCCGGTCTCGGGCTCGCTCGTCGCGTCGGCCAGGGCAGGCGACACGAGGTCGTTCGGCTGCGGCTCGGAAGATGTGTCAGGGGTATGGACTTCGGCGACGGCCCGTTCGGCGGCGGCATGGGGGCCCGCGGCGGGCATGCCCGGTGAGGTTTCGCGGCGCTGTGCGGATTCGTCGGCGGTATGGGCCGGCAGTGGCGCGCCCGCGCGCGTCCGCGGTGCCGAGCCGGTGCGGATGTGCACGATGAGATCGCCTGCGTTGCAGGTGATTCCGGCGGGGGCGCGGGTGATCGCGGCCGGGGCGGGGGCGGTGGTGACGCTGACGAAGAGGTCGCCGTCGGTGGGGGCGGGGAGGGCGACCAGGGCGGTGGGGTCGATGAGGGCGTGCACCGGGCGGGCGGTGCGCTCGCGCAGGATCTGGACCTCGGCTTGGCGGCGGAGGGTGGTGAGGGTGGCGGCGGGGATGCCGGTGACGGTGGCGTCGGTGACGGCCAGGCGATCCAGGGTGGTGATGCCCGCGTCGCGCAGGTGGGCGCGGGTGGCCGGGCGCATCCCCGCCACCAGTAGCAGGTCGCGGCGGGTCTCGAGTTCGGCGGTGCAGGTGGGGCAGTGGCCGCAGGCCAGGAACCGGCGGTCGCCCCACTGCACCGGCAGTAGTTCGCCGAGTTTGGTGTCCACGATGAGGTTCAGCCGTGACCGGCGCGCCTGGTACACCACCGCCATATCGGCCAGCGGATGGGTGTGCGCGACCCCGTCCTCCCAGATCCGCGCGTGCGGTGCGGCCCGGAATCCGTTGCCGCGCAAAGCTTCCGCCATGGCGGTCAACCCCAGCAGGGTCGCGATCCGGTGGCGCCGCCCGGTCACCCCGGTCACCACGTAGTCGTGGGTCTCCGGCGAATGCTCCCGGGTCAGGAAGGCGCAGCGCGCCGCGAAGTCGCCGTCGAGGACGACGGCCCCGGCCACCGCCTCCGCGTCCGTGCGTAGCGCCGCCAGCGTCTCGGTGTGCGCGGCTCGCAATCCGGTCATGGCCGCGTCGCGCAGTTCCTCCGCGATCACCGCGGTCGGCCCTTCGGCGCCCGGCGTGGCCTCGCCGAGCGCGGACGCGGCGGGCGGGGATAGCCGAATACGGGTGACCGCCGCACCGTAGCGGTCGCGCAGGTCGGCCAGGCGGTGCTCGACGGCCGGGTCCGGGGCGCGGGTCAGCGCGGCGGGTGACCGGTCCTCGACCGGCGCCACCAGTCCCAGTTCGGCATCGAGCGCGCGCAGCAGCGCGAACTCACAGCGCGCCGCCGTCACCAGGTCACCGGTGCTGCACACGACACGATCACCGAACAGCATCAATCGCGGCCCTCCTGTGCCTCTCCTCCGCCGACACCCGCCCTCGGCCGGGAACAATTCCGCGCGTGAGGTGTCATCGCGTGGCCGAGTCGCGCCATAGCGTAATGACTGGGGGCGCTGTGATGTGCCGCCAGGTACGGCCCGCGCGCCCGGCCGGGTCGCCCGCGACCCGCCCACGTCAGCGCGCGTTTGCGGGCGATGTTGGGAGACAACGCGACTCGCGCGCACGCCCGCCGGCGACCTCGGGGCCGCGGCCGGTCGCGCGCCAGAAATCGCGTCGCGATCCCGGCGTGTCGCCCCTAGGGTGGAGGCGTTGAAGGGAGCCCTTTCGTGCAGCACGGTGAACCCAGTCGAACCGCCCTCGGCGCGGCCCGCTATCGCGCCGAACATCAGGAACTGGACGGTGCCAGCATCTTCCGGGACCCGCTGGCAGTGGCCGTCCTCACCCCGGCCGGAGTCTCCGGCGACCGGCTGATCCAGGACGAGCCCGCCAGCCGCCGCATGCGGCTGTTCATCGCCGCCCGCTCGCGCTACACCGAGGACGCGCTCGCCGAGGCTTACCGGGCGGGCGTGCGTCAAGCGGTCTTCCTCGGTGCGGGCCTGGACACCTTCGCCTACCGCAACCCGCATTCCGGCCTGCGCGTCTTCGAGATCGATCACCCCGACACCCAGGCCTGGAAGCGGCGGGTGCTGGCCGAGACCGGCATCGCGGTCCCGCCCTCGGTGACCTACCTGGGCGTCGACTTCGAGCACGACACCCTCGAACAGGCGTTGGCCGCGGCCGATTTCGACGCCACGCGACCGGCGTTCGTGATCTGGCTCGGCGTCACCGTCTACCTCACCCGGCCCGCCATCGCCGCCACGCTGCGCACCCTCGGCGGCCTGGCCCCCGGCAGCGAGCTGGTCTTCGACTACGGCATCCCGTACACCCCGCGGACTCCTGAGCAACATGCCGCCACCGAGGCTCGCAAGCAGCGCCTGGCCGCGATCGGGGAGAGCTGGGTGAGCTTCTTCACCCCCGACGAGATCGCCGCCGAGCTGGCCGCCGCGGGTCTGGCGGTCGTGGAGGACCTGGGTCCGGCCGAAACCCTGGCCCGCTACCTGGGTACGACCGCGGATCCGGATCGGCCGGGGCCGCACCTGCTGCACGCGGCCGTGCCCGGCGAGTGATCTTGGTTCGCTGACTACTCGCCCGTAGCCCGATCGGAGCTCCCCCAAACCGCGTCCGGGTCTGTCACAATCGCCCGATGCTTTACCTCGCGGGCGCTCGCGGCCGCCTTCACTACCGTCGATGGCAGCTCGACAACGCGCACTCCGTGCTGGCCCTATTGCCCGGAATCGGCCAGCACAGCGCGCACTATCACCGGTTCGCCCGGGCGCTGGCCGCCCACGGTGTCGAACTCTGGGCCCTGGACACCTCCGGGCACGGTCTCAGCGAAGGAGACCCGGAGCGGCCCGGCACCATCCACGAATTGGCCGCCGATGCCCGGCTGTTCCTGGATCAGGTTCGGGCAGAGGCGAATTCGGCGCCGTTCCTGATGGGTCACTCGCTGGGCGCGGCCACCACGTTGGCGGTGCTGCGCGAATCCGAGCCGGGCGAGTTCGCCGGGCTGGTGTTGTCCGGAACGCCGAAGGCGGTGCTGGAGGGTCGGTCCCCGAAGTCCGCGCGCGGCGCCGGTGGACCGGATCCGGTTCGCGCCCACGGCAATTCCCGTGCCCGGGCGGCGCTGGCCACCGAACAGTCCTCGGACTGGCCGGGCCCGCGGCTACCGGAGGACCTGTCGGTGCTGATCGTGCACGGCGAGGACGACCGCCGCGCCCCCGTGGACCCGGTCCGTGAGTGGTCCGGACAGGTCGGCGCGCGCTTCCACACCTTCCCGAACGCCGGTCACGACCTCCTGCACGAGCCGGTGCACGCCGAGGTCACCGCGGAGATCATCGGATTCGTACACGCTCACTCGCTGGTCTGAGGCGCCTGATCCCGGCCGGAGGCGGTGGGGCGCAACAGCTCCACCACTTCCGCGTCCGTGAGTTGATGGAAGTCGTCGTACGCCGCGCCGACCCCGCCCAGCGACGGCGGCACCAGCGGGCACACCATCTCGTCGGCGACCGAGCGGATCCGGTGCACCGCCTCGACCGAGGACACCGGGACCGCCACCACCACGCGCCGGGGTTCGTGCAGGCGGGCGATCTCGCAGGCCGCAGCCACGGTCGCGCCGGTGGCCATGCCGTCGTCCACGATCACCACGGTCCGGTCCTTCAACGGGATCGGCGGCTGCGCCCGCAGTACGCGCCGACGCCGTTCCAGTTCGATCCGCTCCAGCTCCTCGACGGCCGCCAGCTGCTCGGGCGTGACGCCGCTGTGCCGCACGACGTCGTCATTGAGCACCCGCACATCGTCCTCGCCGATCGCGCCCATGGCCAGCTCCGGCTGCCACGGCACCCCGAGCTTGCGCACCAGCAGCACATCCAGATCCCCGCCGATCACCTCCCGCACCGCGAAGGCCACCGGAACCCCACCCCGAGGCAGCCCCAGCAGCAAGGGATCCGCCACGCGCAGGTGCCCCAACCTCTCACCCAGCGCGCGCCCGGCAGCCCCTCGATCCGGATAGATCATTGCTGCTCAGTCTAGTTGCGCCGGGTGCCGGGCACCGGCGGCTTACTCGCCGCGGATGGTGTAGCGGCGCAGGGCCAGGCTGGGGTTGGTGGTGCGGACCTCGGTGAGGTGGGCCAGGTCGACGCGGGCGGTGGCGATGCCCGGCTGGTCGCCGAGTTCGGCGAGGACCGCGCCGGTGGGGGAGACGATCATCGAGGTGCCGGCGCCGCGCGGGGCGGCCTGGTCGGCGGCGGCCACGTACATGGTGTTCTCGATGGCGCGGGCGCGCAGCAAGGTGGTCCACTGATCGACCTTGCCGGGACCGGGAATCCACTGCGCGGGCAGCAGCAGCACATGCGCGCCCGCGGCGGCGAGGCGTCGAATGCCTTCGGGGAAACGCAGATCGAAGCAGGTCTGCAAGCCGAAGACGATCCCGTCGACCGCGAAGGTCTGGCACTGGTCGAGCGGGCCCGCGATGAGCAGATCCGATTCCCGCGATCCGAAGGCGTCGTAGAGGTGCACCTTGCGGTACACGGTGGCGAATCCGGCATCGGGTGTGGCGACGACGAGGGTGTTGTAGACGTGCCCCGCGGGCTGGTCCGGACCCCCGGACTCGACCACACCGGCCACCACGTGCACCCCGAATTCGGCTGCGATGCCACGCAATCCGGAGACGAACGGGCCGGTCAGCGGTTCGGCCGCGGCCAGCACCCGGTCGTCGAGGCGGGCGGTGGCGAACATCGAGTACTCGGGCGCGACCACCACCTTCGCTCCGAGTTCGCTCGCGGACTTGACCGCCGCCCGCAGCGCGGTGAGATTGGCCACGGTGTCGGTGTACGGATCGAATTGCACCACCGCCACATCCACGCTCCCCGAGCCCGACGCCGCGTCCGGGTGTTCCGCCTCGGCGGCGGGCGCCTGCACCGCGGTCGCCACGCCGCCCGAGCTGCCCGGTTCGCTGGTGGCCAGGGTTCCGGTGACGTAATTGCGGACCGGGGCGGGTTCGGTATTGCCCAGCCCGGAGGGCGAGCCGGGGGGCGTCGAGGCGGAGGGCGCGGGCGAGTTGTCCGGATGCACGACTCTCAGGGTATTCACCCGATGGTCAACCCCGCAGCTAGCAGGCAGTAAAATCCCTGGCAATGAGTACCTCACCGGCCGACAGCGTTCCCACTGACGACGAGAGGGACGTTTCCGGCCCGTCCTTCGCCGATCTCGGCCTCGATGAGCGCATTCTGCGCGCCATCGCGGATGTCGGCTACGAATCGCCGTCGCCCATCCAGGCCGCGACGATTCCGCCGCTGCTGGACGGCCATGACGTGGTGGGTCTGGCCCAGACCGGTACCGGTAAGACGGCGGCGTTCGCCATCCCGGTGCTGCAGGGTTTGAACGAGACCGGCAAGGCGCCGAAGGCGCTGGTGCTGGCCCCTACTCGCGAACTCGCGATCCAGGTGGCGGAGGCGTTCGGCCGGTACGCCACCCACATGCCCGGAGTGCACGTGCTGCCCATCTACGGCGGGCAGAACTACGCGGTCCAGCTGTCGGGTCTGCGGCGCGGCGCACAGGTGGTGGTCGGCACCCCGGGCCGCGTCATCGATCACCTCGAGCGCGGCACCCTCGACCTCACCGAGCTGCAGTACCTGGTGCTCGACGAGGCCGACGAGATGCTCAAGATGGGCTTCCAGGAGGACGTGGAACGCATCCTGCGCGACACGCCCGGCGATAAGCAGGTCGCGCTGTTCTCGGCGACCATGCCGACGGCGATCCGCAAGATCTCCAAGCAGTACCTGAAGGAACCGGTCGAGATCACGGTCAAGACCAAGACCTCCACCAACACCAACATCACCCAGCGCTGGGTGCTGGTGTCCTACCAGCGCAAGCTGGACGCGCTGACCCGCATCCTCGAGGTCGAGCCCTTCGAGGCGATGATCATCTTCGTGCGCACCAAGCAGGCCACCGAGGAGCTGGCCGAAAAGCTGCGCGCGCGTGGGTATTCCGCCGCGGCCATCAACGGTGACATCGCGCAGGCACAGCGTGAGCGCACCATCGGCCAGCTCAAGTCGGGCGTCCTCGACATCCTGGTCGCCACCGACGTGGCCGCCCGCGGCCTGGACGTGGAACGCATCTCGCACGTCGTGAACTACGACATTCCGCACGACACCGAGTCCTACGTGCACCGCATCGGCCGCACCGGCCGCGCGGGCCGCTCCGGTGACGCGCTGCTGTTCGTGGCCCCGCGCGAGCGCCGCCTGCTCGACGCCATCGAGCGCGCCACCCGCCAGCAGGTCACCGAGATGCAGCTGCCCAGCGTGGAGGACGTGAACGCGCAGCGCGTCACCAAGTTCCACGACGCCATCACCGAGAACCTGAACTCGGCGAATGTGCCGCTGTTCCGCAAGCTCATCGAAGAGTACGAGCGCGAGCACAACATCCCGCTGGTGGACATCGCCGCCGCGCTCGCGGTCGGCGGGCACGAGGGCGACACCTTCTTCATGGAGCCCGACCCGGAGCCCGCGCCGCGTGAGCGTCGCGATCGGGACCGCGACCGTGGCCCGCGCAATTTCGACGAGCGCGGCCCGCGTGAGCGCCGCGAGCCGTCGCATCACCGCCAGACCGGCGCGGAGCTGGCCACCTACCGGATCTCGGTGGGCAAGCGGCACAAGGTCGCTCCGGGCGCGATCGTGGGCGCCATCGCCAATGAGGGCGGCCTGCGGCGCAGCGACTTCGGCCACATCAGCATCCGGCCGGACCACTCGCTGGTGGAGCTGCCCGCCGACCTGTCGGACGAGACGCTGAACGCCTTGAGCCGCACCCGGATCAGCGGTCAGCTGATCCAGTTGCAGCTGGATCAGGGTGCGCCGGGACAGCGTTCGATGAGCCGTGGCGCGCCGCGCCGCGAATTCCGCGACAGCAAGCCGCGCTACGAGCGCCGCAAGCCGCGCTCGTAGTCAGAGTCTGAAACCGCGAACGCCCGCATCCGGAAGGGATGCGGGCGTTCGTGTTTCGAGCACCAGGGTTTCGAGAATCAGGTGTTTCGGGACCTAGTTGGCGGGTGCGCCCGAACCGGCGTCCGGGGCGGTCTGCGCCGGGGTGGGATCGGTGGCGGCCGGTGCACCGGAACCGGCGTCGGGAGACTGGGCCGGGGTGGTGGGCGCGGCCGGGGTGGTCGGCGTGGTCGAGGTGCCCGGGGTGGTGCCGTCCGGCTTCGGGGCGTCCGGCGTCGCCTGCTGGGCGGGCGGGATGTCGCTCACCGAGAACAGCCCGACGGTCGGCAGCACCACGCAGCGCGCCTTCGGGTAGTCGATGGTCCCCCACAGCGAGGCGATGACGGTGCCCGCGCCGGTCTCGGCGCTCTTGGACAGCGCCGGGAGGTTGTACTCGGTCTGATCGTCGAGCGGCATGATGCCGCTGCGGCCGTTGTTCACGTTCAGCCAGGCCACGCTCAGCCCAGAGGCGAGCGGAAAACCGTTCTGCTGGGCCATGACTTGGAAGCTGACCGTGCCGCCGGGCAGCGAGACCGCGCCGTTCTGGGTGGAGACGCCGGTGACGGCCATGGCCTGGGTGAGGCTGAACGGCATATTGAAACCGCAGCCCAGGGTCGGCGCCTGATACGAGAAGGGCGTGAAGAGAACGTTTTCCAGCTTCGCGGCGGTGACCAGATCGGAGGCCCGCGCGATGTTCGCGATCGCGGTCTTGCCCGCGATGTCGTCGCCGACGGCCTGGGTGAGCTCCTCGACGCCGAGCTGCGCCGGTGTCTTCGGCTGGTCGGCGGTGCCGGGAGCGGCCTGAGCCGTGGCGCCCGCGCCCAGGGTGGCCGCGGCGGTTAGGGCGGCGACCGCCAGGCCGCGCCGGGACAGGGTCCAACGGTTCACTGCTGCTGCTCCTGCATCGGTACCGGATTTCCCCGCAACGTACCAGGCTTGCTCGAGAGTCGCGCCGTCGCGTTGCTTCAGATCGTGATACCGAGGCGTCTGCTTGGTGTGATCCGGCCGACACCCAAGTCATTACCGAGGGGTAAGTTTATTGGCGACATCACAGCGACGCTCGGGAGAAGCAATGAAGCTGGCCCTATCACCCGATGAGGTGAAATTCCGGGACGAACTGCGCGAGTTCTACCGGACCAAGATCCCGGCGGAGATCCGTGACCGTGTGAAGTACGGTCTCGAGCTCTCTCGCGATGACATCGTCACCACCCACCGCATCCTCAACGAGCACGGCCTGGCCGTCACCAAGTGGCCGGTGGCCTGGGGTGGCCGCGACTGGACGCCCATGCAGCGGCACATCTGGGAAGACGAGATGCAGCTGGCCTCGGTGCCGGAGCCGCTCACCTTCAATGCCCAGATGATCGGCCCGGTCATCGCCCAGTTCGGTTCCGAGGAGCTCAAGGCGCGCTTCCTGCCGCCGACCGCCAACCTCGACATCTGGTGGTGCCAGGGCTTTTCCGAGCCGGACGCCGGTTCCGACCTGGCCTCGCTGCGCACCACCGCGGTCCGCGACGGCGACTCCTACATCGTCAACGGCCAGAAGATCTGGACCACCCTGGCCCAGTACGCCGACTGGATATTCTGCCTGGTGCGCACCGATCCGACGGTCAAGAAGCAGGCGGGCATCTCGCTGCTGCTGTTCGATGTGAAGACGCCCGGCGTCACCATCCGCCCGATCAAGCTCATCGACGGCCATCACGAGGTCAACGAGGTCTTCTTCGAGAACGTGCGGGTGCCCGCCGATCAGCTGGTCGGCGAGGAGAACATGGGCTGGACCTACGCGAAGTTCCTGCTCGGCAACGAGCGCACCGGCATCACCGGCGTCGGCCGCACCAAGGTCAAGCTGGGCGTCGCGAAAGAGTATGCGGCGCAGATCCGTTCGGGCGGCGGGACGCTGCTCGAGGATCCGGTGTTCGCGGCCCGCATCGCCGAGCTCGAGAACGAGCTGCTGGCCCTGGAGCTGACGCTGGTACGGGTGGTGTCGAATTCCACCGGCGACAAGCCGAATCCGGCGTCCTCGGTGCTCAAGCTGCGCGGGTCGGAACTACAGCAGGCCGCCACCGAACTGCTGCTCGACATCGCCGGGCCGGACGCGCTGCCCGTCGGCGCGGACGATATCGCCGCGCCCGGCTGGGCGCAGCGCAGTGGACCGGCCTATCTCAACTACCGCAAGACCACCATCTACGGAGGCTCCAGCGAGGTGCAGCGCACCATCATCGCCTCCACCATCCTCGGATTGTGAGCCGCCGCCATGGATTTCGAACTCACCGATGAACAGGTCATGCTGCGCGATACGGTCCGGGACCTGCTGGGCCGCGCCTACGACCCGGAGACGCGACTGAAGGTCACCGACACCGATCTCGGCTGGAGCCGCGAGGTGTGGCGGCAGCTGGCCGAATTGGGCGTGCTGGGGCTGCCTTTCGACGAGGAAGACGGCGGCGTCGGGGCCGGACCGGTCGAGACCATGGTGGTCATGGAGGAGATCGGCCGCCGCAACGCGCCCGAACCCTTCCTCGACGCCGTGCTGGTGCCGGGCGGGCTGGTGGCGGGGATCGCGACCGCCGAGCAGCGGCAGCGGGTGCTGTCCGCGCTGACGGCGGGGGAGACGCTGCTGGCGTTCGCGCACGACGAGCCCGGTACCCGCTGGCCCGCAGCCGAACTCGCCACCACGGCGGTGCTCGACGGCGACATCTACCGCTTGACCGGCGTCAAGAACCCCGTGCCGCACGGTGATTGCGCCGACCAGCTTGTGGTCAGCGCGGCACTGCCGGGTGGCGGACTCGGGCTGTTCCTGCTCGCCGCCGACGCCACCGGTGTCACCCGCACCGATTACCGCACCTTCGACGGTCGGCGCGGCGCGCAGGTCGAATTCGCCTCCGCCGCGGCCGAACTGCTCGGTGACGGCGGTGACGCGCAGCCGGTCGTGGAGGCGGTGACGGTGGCCGCGCAGGCGAGCCTGTGCGCGGAATCCGTGGGCGCGATGGAGGAAGCGCTGCGGCTGACCACCGAATATCTCAAGACCCGCAAGCAGTTCGGGGTCACGCTGTCGAAGTTCCAGTCCCTCACCCAGCGGGCCGCGAACATGTACGTCTCGCTGGAGTTGGCGCGCAGCATGAGCCTGTACGCCACGGCGGCCGTCGCCGACGGGTCCGCCGACCGGGTGGCCGCCTCGCGCGCCCGCCTTCAGGTCGGGCGGTCGGGTCGCCACATCGGGCAGGAAGCCATCCAGATGCACGGCGGCATCGGCATCACCACCGAATACCCGGTCAGCCACTACGTGGCCCGGCTCACCGCCATCGCCCGAACCCTGGGCGGCGATCTCGAGCACCTGCGGGTGCTCACCGATCGCGTGGGCGAGTACACCCTGGTCGAGTTCTGACCTCTGCGCACCCCCGCGCCGTGGTGCGCGGGGGTGCGAGTTCGTCCGGAGGGGTGCGGAGTTGGAATTCCGCTTTCGGCAAGGGAATTGGCGAGCGTAGGGTCGGGGCATGGGCGGGGATACGGTACGGCTGGACGGGAACACCCTGGTACTTCCTGGTGGTGTGAGGGTGCGGTTCATCCGCACGTTGCGGCTGCCCGAACAGGGCACGCATCGGCTACCGCCGGGGCTAGGGGACTTCCCGCTGCGGCGGGTGGCGGACTACGCCGATCGGGTGCCGGAGGAGATGGCGCGGCGCGGCGGCGTCATGCTGCCCATCTACCTGCGTGAGGCCCTGTGGCTGAAGTTCGCCACGAAAGAGCCTGCGGCCCTTCAGATCGGCGCGGGCAGGGTGTGCGCCGTCTCCGGCAAACCCTGGAGCGACCGCCTCTCACACGACCCGCAGAACTACGTCGTCCTGCCCCGCCAACCCTGGCTGGACGGCATCAACTCCGGCATCGGCACCATCCGCCAATTCGTCGCCGTCCCTTTGGGTTCGGGCGCGACAGTCGAGGGTCAGATCACCGGCGAGGAAACCTGGGGCGGCATCCAACTCCAGAACTTCGAACTGAACCCGGCCGAACTCACCCGCTGGCGCGCCGCGGAAGATGCTCGCCGCGCGGCAGCGGAGGAACGGCGCAGGCAGGCGATCGAGCGGCGCAAGCAAGCCGCCGAACAGCGTCGATTGCAGGCGGAAAAGCTTGGCGACAACCCTTTCGCGCGACCGTCGGGCTCCGGCGAGCGGGGCAGCCCATCTCTTCCGGCTCTGCCCCCGTGGCTGTCGGAAGCCGATGTGGCCCCGACCCCCACGCCGAACGGCACGGCGGGCTCCGGAACGAACGAAGGTCCACTGTTTCCACCCGTGCCCGGCCCTGCCGAGCGATTGGCTGGTGATCCGGGGTCGTCGGGCCGCCTCTTCGCGCGCAGGGCGCGTGCCGGGCGGGCGATGGGGCTCGGGGTCGGCGGGACCATGCGCCAGGAGATCTTCGAAGATCAACGCGGACCGGGGGATTGGGCTGCTGAGTGGTCGGGGCGGGTGTTCGTGCATCTGGTCACGCCGCCCGATTGGCTGCGGATCACCGGAGAGGCGGCGCCTCCGTCGCCAGCCGATCGTGCGGCCTACACCAGGGCGGGCCTACCGTGGTTCGACTATTTCGATTCCGAGGCAACGGATCTCGCTCCGGCGGATGCGCTGAGCGGCGTGGCCCCGGTCGGTGACTGGCTCGGTGACGACCACGAGCCCTGGCAAGACCCCGCACCGGGTCAGGTCCATCGGCTGGGAGTCCAGAAAGGCGTCCCGGTCCAGGACGGGCAGTGGTGATCGGGCGGCGTCAGTTGTCCGAGGCGGCGTGATCGGTGGTCGGGGCCGTGGTTTCCGGCGGTGTCGTGACCGGGGGTTCCGTTGTGGTGCGCGGGGTTTCGGTGGTCGTCCGGGGAGTGGTGGTCGGACGGGACGGGGTGGTCCGGGTGCTCGAGCTCGGGTCGGCGGCCGGATCGTCCGGGGTGGCGGTGATGGTGGAGATCGGTGCGCGCCGGGAGGGCATGTCGGCGGCCACTCGCCAGGAGGGGGAGGGCGGGATCACTACGGCGGGGGTTGTCGAGGCGGTGCTCTTGCTCGAAGTCTCCGGGGCCGCTTGCAGATCCGCGTTGATCGGCGGGGGAGCGACGTAGGTGTCGTTGTGGCCGATGCCGCAGGCGCCGAGCAGGATGAGCCCGGCCGAGACCGCGCCGACCGCGGCGGCGGCACCCACCACGGGCTTGGGCAGGTGACGCAGCGGGGTGACCGTGCGCTCGTCCGCACGGGCGTTGCTGCCGTCCATTGGTGGCACTCCTGATTCGTGTCGAGTGGGCTCACCTTAACGGAGGCTTAGAGGTACGGCCAGGCGGGTGGTCGGTTCGCTAACGCGACCGCGCGGACCATTGCCAAAGCCTCGGTAATATCTCAAACAGCCATGATTCGGATTACGAATTAGTAAAGTCGGCGCGTTTTATGTACGTGTCGTCTGGACTTTCCGTTGCCGAGCCGTAATGTGTGTCCAAAGTTACACGTGAGACGCTCGAAATTAGCCGAGGGACGCGCCGAAGTATCGCGAGACCCGGCGGGCGTCATCGAGGAGTGGATGATGGGTGCATTCTCGACATCTCCGCTGCGCGCATCGGTGCGCTCGGGAGAGCCCGCGGCCCAGGGGGCGCTACGGGTGTCGGCCATCCTGTCCCGCGTCGTGGCCTGGCTGATCTTCCTCGGTGGACTGGTCGGCGCGGTGCTCGGCATTGCGGGACTGCGCGTCGAAATCACTGTCGCGGGACTGATTCTGGCCTGTACCGCCGGTCTGGTTTTGCTCAAGCTGCGCGCCGACGCACAGGCTGGCTAATTTCCCGCGAATTTATTCGCCCGGAGTGATTACCCATTCAAATGCCTCGGCTTTCGAGTGCGCGCCCTCGATTGTGCGCGATCGATTGGGTTCACCGAGTTCCGCCAGCAAATCTCCGGATATCTTCGCCAACTCCGACAATGCGGTCGGCGTAAACCATTCCGGGCGGGTGGCGAACAACAGATCCTCGCTCGAGGTATTGCCCGACGCCCCCGGCGCGAACGGGCAGCCGCCCAGCCCGCCCAGCGATCCGTCCACCACCGCCGCGCCCGCCGCCAGCGCGGCCAGCGAATTCGCCACCCCCATGCCCCAGGTGTCGTGGCCGTGGAAGACGATGCGGCGCTCGGCCGTACCCCATCGCCCCGTCGCGGCGACCGCGCCGATCAGCGCACCCACCTGACCCGGATACGCCTGGCCCAGGGTATCGGCGATGACGATGTCGGCCGACCCCTCGGCGCGCGGATCGGCGGCGATGGCCAGCACCCGGGCCGGATCCACCGGACCGTCGAACGGGCAGGTGAAAGCCGTTGCGAGGCACAGCTGAATGCGCCCGCCCGCCTCGCGGGCGATCCGCACGGCCTCCGGCATGGCGGCCAGGCTGGCCTCGGTGTCGCGGCCGATATTGGCCCGGTTGTGCGCGTCCGACACCGAGAAGCAGTACTGGAAGTTACGCACGCCGGCCTCGGCCGCGCGGGCCACGTGCCGGGGCGTGGCCACCCACACCCAGCAGCGTTGCAGCTCCTCGGGGGTCAGCCGGGCCACCAGCTCGAGGGTATTGGCCATGGGCGGCACCAGATCCGGGCGCGCCATGGATCCGATCTCCAGCTCCGGCACACCCAGCGCCAGCAGGCGGCGCGCGATCTCGACCTTGCGCTCGGTGTCGAGCACCTTGCCGGTCAGCTGCAAGCCGTCGCGCAGCGTCACATCTCGCAAGATCATGAGTTCGCCTCCAGCGCATCGATGTCGGCGTCCGTCATGCCGAGCAGTCCGGACAGTACTTCGCGGGTGTGCTCGCCCAGGTCGGGGCCGACATTGCGGATCGGCAGGGACTGCCCGCCGATCACCGGGACGATGCCCGGGAAGCCGACCACCTTCGGCTCCGGCTCACCCACGTCGACCGGGAACGGCTGGATCATGTTGCGCGCCCGGTACTGCTCGTCGGTGACGATGTCGGCGGCGGTGTAGATGGGACCGCAGGGGATGGCCGCGGCCTCGAGGATCCGCAGTGCCTCGTCGCGGGTCTTGGTGCGGCTCCACTCGGCGATCGAGGCGTCGAGCCGCTCGCGATTGCGCCAGCGGCCCGCGTTGTCCTGGAGTTCCGGGTCGGCGGCCAGGTCCGGGCGCTCGATGACCTGCATGTAGCGCTGGAAGATGGCGTCGCCGTTGCCGCCGATGATGATGCTGTAGCCGTCGCTGGTCGGGTAGGCGTTGCTGGGCGCGATGCCCTCCATGCGCCCGCCGACCCGCTCGCGATTGATGCCGTAGGCCAGGTAGTCGGGGACCAGCGATTCCATCACCGACAGGATGGACTCGTTGAGTGCCACGTCGATGATGCGCTGCTCCAAGGGAACCCGGGTCACCCGCTCGCGCTGGAACAGCGCCATGACGGTGCCGAAGGCCGCGTAGATCCCCGCGATCGAATCGCCGATGGAGACGCCCACCCGCACCGGCGGCCGATCCGGATCACCGACCAGTTCGCGCAGCCCGCCGACCGCCTCGGCGACGGCCGCGAAGCCCGGTCGCTGCGACAGCGGCCCGGTCTGCCCGTAGGCCGAGATCCGGGTGATCACCAGATTCGGATTGACCTCCTCGAGCGCGTCCGGGCCCAGCCCCCACTTCTCGAGCATCCCCGGCCGGAAGTTCTCCAGCAGCACATCGCACTGCTCGACGAGATCCAGCACGATCTTGCGTCCCGCCTCGGTCCGCAGATCCAGCGTGATCGACTTCTTGTTCCGGTTGACCGTCCGGTACAGCATCGAGGTATCCCCGCCGTACAACCGCCAATTACGCAGCTCATCACCGGTTTTCGGCCGCTCGACCTTGATCACCTCGGCCCCGAAGTCCCCGAGTATCCGCCCCGCCGTCGGCGCGGCGACGTAATTGCCCAGTTCCAGTACCCGAACCCCGTCGAGCGGCCGAATCTCCATGCCCACAGTCTGGCCTACCGCGCCGAGCCGCGTGACCGGCCTCCGCCGGAATGGCGAGGGCCGGTGCGACGGGCGAGAGAGGTTGGTGCCCGTCGCACCGGCCGAAGAATTCGGGGCGGGGTGAGTGGCAGCACCCGCGGGCCCGAATCCTGGTCTTTCACATCGGGTTACGCGGCGCTGGGCGCGACCTCTTCGATGATCGAGTAGTGCTCGGCGTTGCCGGTGATGATGGTGCTGGGGTTGCCGTGGATGTCGACCGGGACGTCGCCCGCCAGGGTGATGCGGGTGAGGCGGCGGGGCTGGCCGTCGTAGTCGTCGATGGCGTAGTGCTGGGTGGCGCGGTTGTCCCAGATCGCGACGTCGCCGAGCTGCCAGTTCCAGCGGGTGGTGTTCTCCAGGCGGGTGACGCGGTTCTGCAGCAGCTGGAACAGGGTCTGGGATTCGGCGGCGGAGAGGCCGACGAAGTTCTTCACGAAATGCCCGAGCAGCAGGGCGCGTTCGCCGGTGACCGGGTGCACGCGCACCACCGGGTGCTCGGTCTCGTAGTAGGTGGACTCGAACTCTTCGCGGTACGCCTTGATATTGGCGGTCACCTGCGAGTTCTCCCCGCGCGCCGCCTCGGTGCGGTCGGCGGCGTAGTCGTAGGCGTTGGTGTGGCGCGCCCGCAGGTTCTCGACCAGGGCCTTCAGCGGCTCCGGCAGCGAGTCGTAGGCGGCCACGGTCGAGGCCCAGGTGGTCGAACCGCCGTAGGGCGGCAGGTGCACCGCGCGCAGGATCGACGCCTTCGGAATCCGATCCACGAAGGTGACATCGGTGTGCCAGCTGTTGGCGCGGCCGTACTCGGAGTCGATGGGCAGCGTCTTGACGCCCTTGGAGGTGACGGTCGGGTGCGGGGTGGTGGGCGCGCCCAGCAGCTGCGCGAACTCGTGCTGCCCGTCCTCGGTCAGATGCTCCTGGCCGCGGAAGAAGATGACCTTGTGCTTGTGCAGCGCGTCCTGGATGCCCTGCACGGTGACCGAGTCCAGATCTCCGCCCAGTCGGACGCCGTCGATGCGCGCGCCGATCTTGCTGCCCAGTTGCACGACAGTCAGGTTGGAAGTTGCGTAATCGACGGACATACGAAGCCTTTCGCCCGGATGGAAGGACCCGGATTCGGGCCCCCATCAGGACACCAGCGCGCAGCCCGGCGAAACAGGTTCAGGATCAGGCGGATCGAAACGCGCCCCGCCGACCGAAACGCGTCAGCCGACGTGCTCGCGCAGGTAAGCCAAGTCGTCGGCGACACCTTCGCCGGGCGTCTCCAGGATCACCGGCGCGTCGGCGGTGCGGCACACCTCGGCCAGCAGCTGCGGATCGATGGTCCCGTCCGCGAAGTTGGCGTGCCGGTCCGCGCCCGAATCGAAGGCGTCCCGCGAGGAATTCAAGTGCACCAGGTCGATGCGCCCGGTGATGGCCTTGATCCGCTCCACGATCCCGACCAGGTCCTCACCGCCCGCCCAGGCATGGCAGGTGTCGAGGCAGAACCCGGCCCCGAAATCGCCGACCGCGTCCCACAGCCGCCCGATATCGTCGAAATACCGTGCCATGGCATGGTTTCCGCCCGCGGTGTTCTCGATCAGGATCGGCACCGCGAACCCGCCCTTGTCCTGCTGGCGCTCGAACAGCTTGCGCCAGTTGACAAATCCCTCGACCATCTCGGCGTCGGAGCGCACGTGCCCGCCGTGCACCACCAGCCCGAACGCCCCGAGCTCGGCGGCCGCCTTGGCCTGCTGCGCCACCGCGTTGCGCGAGGGCATGCGCAGCCGGTTGTTCAGGCTCGCCACATTGATCTGATAGGACGAATGCACCACCACGTCGATGTCGCTGGCCTTGACACCGACTATCCGGCCATCGGCGTGCACAACTGGAAGAACTGGGAGGGCGAGATGGGCCGGATGATTCCGGACCTCTCCAACAACATCGGGTGAT
>NZ_JBSGBY010000028.1:0-28587 GCF_053601505.1 Nocardia sp. NPDC004722 | reverse complement strand
ATTCTGGCGGAACGTCGAATACACGTGCCAACGCGATAATCAGATCGAGCCGCGGAATGGCATCGCCGTGAATGAGTCGGTACAAACCGGATTGGGACACCGGGACGTCCGGATAGGCCAATTCCAGATGTTGCGCCAGCGAATACAGCGTCAGCGACCGGGTCGCGCCATCCTCGGTGGAGACCATCGATTCGGAGATGAGCGCCGAAAGTCGACTGGAGAAGATCGCCGCAGCCGCCTGGCGCGGACTGGGCTCCTCCCCCTCGATGACCGATCGGTCGACCTCGCTATGCATGCCGGAATCCGCTACCACGCCGAAAGACATTACCGTTCATTTCCTTTTCGCTCAGGTGCCGATCGCCGGAGCGGGGGTGCGCGCCGGTGGGCCGAGCGGGACCTCCCCGGGCTCTTCTGGCGCGGGCTGCTCGATGAATCGGGTCTCGCCACGCGGTTCGAGCAGTTGCACCCGCACGGTCCGCATCGGTATGCCGACGTCGAGGAGATCATCGCCGACCTGCTCGATCATGAGATCGGCAAACCGGTGCACGGAGGTGCCCTGTTCGGTGACGGTCACCGTGGCGCGGCTGTCGCTACCGCGCGGCGGCAGTCGATCGAAGACCTCGACGACCGGTGTGGCGGTGGCGAAATCGCTGTTCTCGGCGTCGGATTCGGTCGCCAGGCGCAACGCGTCCGGATCGTTGACGGTGGTCACCAGGTGCCGCCATTGGTCGGGTCGGTCGGTATGGATCACCACCCGCGCCCCCACCACCACGGTGCGCAACAGGATCTGCTGCGCCACCGGGAGCGTGGCCCGCACCTCGACGGCGCGGCGACGCGGGCGGTGCTCGACCGGGTCGAACAACGGCAAGGCCAGCAATCGACCCGCTCCCCCGGTGAGGGTGCCCAGAATCTGGCCGTTGGGTCCGATCGGTACCGCGAGGTCGGCGGGCAATCGGGCGGGACCGCCGGGAAGCGGCAGTTCCCGGATCGAGGCCGTGGTGGGCAGGCTCGCCAGCAGGGCGGCCGACTGCAGCCCTGGCAGCGGAACCAGGTACGCCGGAACGTCATCGGTGACCTCCGGACCGACGAACCGCACCAACGCCCGGGGTCCCCGGAGTCCGGACAAGGCGATCACAATAGTGGTGCGGGTGCGCGGGCGGCTCCAGCAGTCGTCGAATCCGGTGTCGCCCAGCCGTGTCCAGTCGACCGCGAAGCTGGTAACCCCACGACCAGGCACCGAGGAACCGAGACGACGCCAGTGCTCGGTCAGATCCGACAGCTCGACATCACGATGCAGGGCCCGGGCGGCGGCGCACAGGGCGGCCGCGGGCAGCACCTCGGCGGGGACGGCGTGTTCACTCAGCCGGGTTGCGATGCGGTATGCGGCGGCGGCCAGTGCCCGGGGTCCGGCGTCCGGGCCGCGCCGCAGGAGCGCGGCCAGGTTGCGTTCCTGGTCCAGTCGGATCACCAGCCAGGTGAAGCGTTCTCCGACAATCGGATTCGCTCCGGTCAACTGCTCGTACATCCGGTCGTAGTCACCGAGGGCACGGGTGCGCCGCCCGGTGGTGACGATTTCGATGTCGACGGCGACACCGTATTGATCCAGCAGCGGCGCGAGCAGCCCGATGGGGACCGTGTCCTCGGTGTACACACCGTTCTCGGCGAGGATGCTCGGCAGGTCGAGGTTCGGTGCGAGCTGGATCATCGCCACCAGAACCCCTGCATCGCCATGGATTCCGCAGATCCCCGCCGCGATCTCGATGTCGGTCGCGACCGGTGGGGTCGCTCGGCGGGCGGCCTGTGCCGCGTGCGCGCGGCGATATCGCGTCCAGTCGATCAGGCGACGCGCGGTGGTGCGCCCGTCCAGCCGCAGCGCGATCAGCGTCAACGCCGAAACCACCGCCAGGACCAGCACCCACCATGGCACGCGGCCCGATCCCGCCGACAGCAGCGGGCCGCCGCCGACCACCAGCAGCGTAAAGGGACCGCGCTCGCAGGGGCCCACACGAATTCGCCGCTTCCTCATCGGCGCCTCCGTACAGCGGCCGGAACCCACCGCACGCACGCGCCGAGCAGAACACCACCTGCCATGACCGCCACAGACACGATGTTCGGACCGCGATCCGCGGCGGGCGGCGGTGCGGGTATCGTCAGCGCGGCTCCGCGATTCAGCCCGGCGGGCGGATCCGGCGGCTTCCGGAAACTGGCCGCGGCCGGTGGGTCGATCAGTCCAGCACCGACGGTGTTATCGATGCCGCGGGCCGGGGCGTGAGCGCTGGCGGCCAGCCTTGCGACGATATCGCCCGGTGTTTCATTCGGGAAGCGCGAACGCAGCAACGCCGCCACTCCGCTGACGTAGGCGGCAGCGAAGGACGCGCCACCGACCGCGACAAGTTTGTCGGGGGCGCCCACCCCATTGATCAATCCGCCACCGCCGGGACCCAGCGATTCGATGCCGGTCCCCGGCGCGGCGACAGACACCCAAGGCCCGCTCAACGAATCCGGCATCGGATCGCCGGTGGCACTGGTGGATCCGACGGTCAGCACGTCGGAGGCGAACAGGCCCGGCACCGACAGGGTCTTGACCAGTCCCCAGCTGCGCGGGTCGGTGGGACGACCGGGATCGATGGCCGGATTCTGTTCGCAGCCACCGCTACCGGCGTTCCCGGCCCCGGCGACCACCAGCGCGCCGCGCACGTACACGGCGTAGCCCAACGCCTCGGACAGCATCGACTGATCGACCGGAAGTCCGGCGGCCACGCACACCGGCAGCGCGACCGTGATCACCTGGGCGCCCAGGTTCGCAGCGTGGGTGATGGCGCGCGCGAGGGTGCGGATGTCTGCGGCGCTCTGCTGGGCGGGATCGAGGCTCACGCCGACATCCGGGCTGAACGCGCCGGATCGATAGCGCACCGAGATGATGCGGGCGTCAGGCGCGACGCCGGAGAAGCCGTCGGCTGGATCGGCGGCGGCGCCGATGATCCCGGCGATGAGGGTGCCGTGGGAATCGCAGTCCGACAGGCCGTCACCACCCGCCTGCACGTAGTCGCCACCGCCGATCAGGTTGGGCAGCCTGGGATTCGGGCTCACGCCGGTGTCGACGACGGCGACGGTGACACCGACTCCCCGGCTCAGCGCGCGGGCCCGTCGCAGGTCCAGGGCACGTTCGGGTGGCGGAGTCTGCGCGAGATCGCTATGGGGCAGCACGCCCACCGCCAGGCAGCCCTTGTCCTGTTTGGTGGCGGTCTCGGGGGCGGGCGCGCCATCGGGCGGTGGCGGCCCGACGGTCGCCTGCGGTGGCTGCACCGCCGTGGCCGGGGCGGCGGTAGTCATCAAGGCTGCGAGAGCGACCAACACCGCGGCACGGACCCGCATCAGATCGCCCGCATGGCGGTGTAGACGCCCGTGATCCAGCAGGCGATCACCGGGACCAGCAGGATCAGCGAGTACTCCAGCAGATCGATCACCCGACGGGCGACCGGCGATAGTCGCACGGATGGAAGACGCACGCCTGCAACGCATCCGGCTGCGGCCACGACAGCGATCCCCAGCGCGACGGTCGCCCGGGCGGGCGCGGCGGTATAGGCGCCTACCAGGACGACGGACAGTCCGGTAGCCGTAGCGGTCGCGGCGCCGAGCAAGGTGAGGGCCTGCATACGGTCCGGGTGCCAGCGCGCCCGCATCGCGAGCAGGCCCGCGACCGCGCCGGCCAGTACGATCTCGCGGATCCCTCCGGGACTGACCGCCGCGCACAGCACCGCCGCCCCGGCTAGGAAGGTCGCGATCGCCAGCATGAGACCTCGCAGACTTGTCAGGGCCACCCACGCCCGAGCCGCCAGGCCCGCACCGCCACGCTCGGGTGACGATCCGGCCGGTGCCACCTCGCCGGTGTCCGGGGCCGCCGCTCGCGCCGACTCCTCGTCGAAAATATCGGTGAGCGTTGATGATTCGATTTCCCGACCCGGATCAGGCAGATCCGGCGGGCGGATGCGCGCGAGCAGCACCGCCAGGCGCGGCACGACAGTCAGCAGCACCAATCCGGTCAGCACCGCACCGCCGGCGACCTGGCGCACCGTCAACTCCGCGAAGGCCGACAATACGGCCGCTATGGCCAGCAGCACCCCCCACACGATGAGTGCGATCAGTATCGGTACGCCGGTGTCGGCTGAACGCAGCAGCACGATCGCGACGATGGCGGCCACCACCGATCCGGCGGCCAGATTGGCTGCGGTGAGAACGCCCGGATGCCCGTGCGCCGCAGGCACGAGCATGGCCGCACCGGCGGCGCACAGCACGATCGCCGACAGGGCCGTACCCCCGGCGATCGGCGCGGCAGCACGGCGCCGACGCGCCATGGCGGACGCGATCCAGCACCCGGCGCCTAACGCCAGCGCTGGCAGCGCGCACCACCCGGTGTCCGACGTCCGGGTCCAGGACCACAGCAGTAGCACGGTCACGGTCGCTGCACCGAGCACGAGCGCGGCCACCCCCATCAGCGCGGCCGCGTGCGAGTCGAATTCGGCGAACTCACGCTCATTGATCCGGGTCAGCGCATCGGTGATGTCCTCGACCACCGGTGTGAAGGCGTCGGCGGATTCGGTCGAGCACAGCATGAGCAGGGTGCCGTCGACGACCTCGTGATCGGCGAGGGTGTGGGTACGAGGGAAGGGGTATCCGCCGACCCGAGACAGGGTCCACTGGCCGTACGGCGCGGTGAAGTCCACTGAGTCGGCGGTGAGGGCGGCGGCCAGGACGGTCAGCAGGTCATCGATGAAGGTCTCGATGCTGAACTTGGTCGGCACCACCGCGTCCACCTGGGAGTTGGCGACCAGGATCGCCACGCGTGCACGCGCGACCTCCGCGGACTGTGAAACCGCGCCGGGATTCGAGGAGGGGGTCAGGACCGAGGTCACGCGGATCCTCCTCGGCCGACGCGGTGGTAGCCGCCGGCGAATTCGGCCGGAAATCCATCGGCCAGTGTGGCCGCGAGTTCCTCGAAGGCCAGTCCGGTTTCGCGGTCGAGCAGTCGCAGGTCGATCTCGCCTCCCTCGGCCAGATGCTCGTCGTAGGGCAGCAGGAAAGTCGGCCGCTGGGCGGCGGCGAAGAGTTCCTCGATGCGATGCACCTCGACGATCGGTTTCGCGGGATGCTGGTGCACGATGGCGATGACCGAGTTCGCGGCCAGCCGCTGCATGCCGTGCGAGTCGAGCCACTCGAGGGTGGCCACCGCGCCGGTCACGCCCCGCACCGTCGCCGGGGTGACGACCACGACTGCGTCGCTGGTGCGCAGCACCGAGTCGGTGGCCGAATCGAGAACCCCGGTGCCGCAATCGATCAGCATGAGATTGTAGTGGCGGCGCAGCACCTCGACGCCCGCCAGGTATTCCGGGCCGGAAAGCGCCTCGACTGCGGCCGCCGACCACGGAGAGGCGACGACGGCAAGATCAGACGTGGTGATCGAGGTGAAGGACTGCACCGCCGAGAAGGCGTCGAGGTTGGGTGCCTGCGCCAGGTCGCGCAGGGTCAGCCCGTACGGGTGCCTGCTGGTTCGGCTGGCCAGGTCGCCGAAGTCGGGATTGGCGTCGACGGCCACCACGCGGTCGGGACGGAGTGAAGCGAAAGTGGAACCGAGGGCTGCGACGGTGGTGGTGCGCCCGGAGCCGCCCTTCACATTGACCACCGCAATCTGATAGGTGGCGTTGAGCTGACGGCGGATTCGGGCGCGACGGCTCTCGGTGCGCTGCTCGTTCGGTGAGAGCCCGAGGTTGAATCCGACCTTGTTCAGCGCACCCCGCATCCCCGTCGTCGACCGTAACCGCGCCTGTCTGGCGGCGGCGATCTCGGCGAGCAGGTCGGCTGAGGTCAGCGATAGCGCGAACACCTCTACCGGGGCGGGGGCGGGGCGCTCGTGCATCACGGCAGCGGGGGTCGGCGCGTGGCGTACCCCCATGGGCGGGGTGAGCGCCGGAACCGCAAGGGCCGCAGCGGGAATCGGTGTCTGGGGCGGGTTCACCGAGCCGAGGGCGCTAGCCGGGCCGGGCGCGACCGCAGGTGCCGCACCGACACGCTGCGGGGCTGTCGGCACGATCGCGGGGCCCGGCGATGCGCCGGACGGTTCGGGTGGCGCGACCTCGATTGCGGCGACGGGCGGGCTCGCCGCGACCGGAGCCGATGGCGCCGGTTCGCTGGGATACCCGGTGGCGGGCGGCCCGAAAGGCTCACGCCCGGTGGCGGTTTCGCGTCCGGCGCGGCCAGGCGTCGGGTCCGGTTGCGCGAGGTAGGCATCGTATCCGCCACGACCTCGCGCGGACGTGGTCGGCGCGCCGATGGTGGCGTCGTTGTGTACCTGAGTCACTTCCCTCGTCTCTCGTCGGTCCCTGTGAGTTCGTCAGCTTCGGCTCGGGGCGTGCCAGCTGGCCCCGGGCAGCAGGTCGACCAGCGCCCGGATTCCGGCGTGCAGAGCGGTCTCGTCGCCGGGGAGAAAGGTGGTTCGAAGCTGTCCGTCCAATGCTCTGGCCGGCAGCGCGGCGATGCGCCCGCCAGAGGTGTCGAGCACGCTCACGCACAGATCGGGTACGGCGATGACACCGTCGCGGTGCTCGGTCATGAGTACCTCGGCCCGCCGGATCACCTCGTCCATCGCGCGCGTGAGCAGGCTGGCCGTCTGGGGCGAGGCAGCCAGTTCGAGCAGAGCTCGGCGGCGGTCGCCGGGCTCTGCCGGGACGGTGGCGAGCTGCTCGGCGGTGGCGGTGAACGGTTCGAAGACCGGTACGTCGGCCGGTCCCAGCGCGGACAGCAAGGCCGCGGTGAGATGCTCGATTCGGTCGCCCTCGGTGAAGACCTGCTGCACCGTGACGTGGTCGTCGCAGCGCACGGCCAGCACATGGGTGTCGCCGCGGCGAACCAGCGTCAGCCGCAACATCTTTCCGTGCTTCGGATCAGGCCCGGGCTCCACGATACGAACGACGAGTTCGACGTCCGGGCGCGACAGGCAGCGCAGCCAGTGCTGGACTACCGGGTGCACGTGGCCGCCGTCCAAGACGCCCGCCTCCTCGAGCTGGGCGGCTACGACCGCGTGCACCCGGTCGCGGTCGTCGAGCCGGTAGATGTTCGGCATCAGGGCCAGCACCGGCGGGTAGGCGTCGATGCCGACCATGGTCGCCAGCACGAGGGCGGCATCGACGTTCAGGTCGACGGCGACCGGATCGTCGTTCACCGCGCCTCGGAGAGCACATGCAGTTCCGGCGCGACGGTGTCGAGGACACCCACGGCCAGCAGTTGTTCCGCGGCCGACTCCGGGTCGTCGTCATGATCACCGGATTCGATGACACCGATCGTGAGCGCCTGTTCCAGCATGGGAATGTCGTGTTCCTCGCCGGGCGTGAAGACCTTGCCGGTGCGGTGCTCCGCCTCGTCCCGCCGACGACGACGCGACAGCGACTCGGGAGCGCTGGCACCCTTGGGAGCCGGGCGCGACGGGGGTGGTTGCGTGGCTGGAGAATTCCGGGTAGCCGCACCGAATGCCTGTGTCGTGGAGGGGTTCCAGTTGGCCGGCATCCGGAATCCGGTGGCCGTGCCCGGCATGGCGCCGAGTCCGCCGCGCAGCATCGTGAGCGTGACCGCGCTCCCGGCGCCGCCGTTCAATCCCGCCAAGGTCGGCGACTCCGGCGAGGTGCCGTAAAACCCGGACTGCTCGGCGATTCCCGCTGTATCGGCGGCCGGGTCGGCGCCGTTCGCCCCGAGATCGCCGCTCGGCGGCCCGGTTGGGGACAGGGCCTGCGGCAGCTGCGAGAGCGACTGGGGTGGGGCTGGTTCGGATCCGCCGACCGGCCCCGACGACCCGGGACCCGGAGCGGGGCCCGATTGGCCAGTGCCGCCGCTCGCGGGTGCGCCGGGGGAGGTTTCCGGCGACGACGGGTTGCCACCGGATCCGGTGGGCCCGGCTCCGGACGCGTCCGACGGCATCGGCGAGGCACCAGCACGGGTGGACCCGCCGTGGTGCGCGCCGCCCCCGAAGGCCGACATGGCCATCGGGGCCGGGGCCACACCGGGCGCGCCGAGGGCGACGATCGGGGGTGCCGGGGAGGGTTGCGGGAGCGCGCTGAGCGTCGAGACCGCAAATCCGGCATAGGCGTACATCACCTCTGCCGCAGCGCAGGTCAACGCCGCATAAGTCGCTTCATTGGCCGCCAGCGCGGCGGTGTTCTGCCCCAACGCATTCGTGGCCCCCAGCACGAATCTGTTGAGATGCACGGTCGCCGCGGCCTCCACGATGATGGCCATCGCCGTGAATGCGACGTCGCAGGCTTCGGCGACCGCGGCGATGAGCGCGGCGGCGTCGGCGGCCTTCGCGGCCTGGATCTGCATCCACCTGGCGTGGTCGCCGAAGGCCTGCTGCACCCGGTCCGATGCCGGCGAGATGTAGTTTACGGCCATGGTTTTCATGGAACCGTCGGCGGCCAACGCGGTCGCGGCGAGTTCATGGGCCACCGCGGTGTAGGTGGCGGCCACACCTTTCAGCGGACCGGGTCCCGGAGACGCGAAGAGGCGCGCGGCGTGCCATTCCGGTGGGCATGCGCCGAAGTCGAACGGGAGAGAAGGCATGGTGTCCTCCGGCGGTATGTCGCTGTGAAAACCCTGGAAACTCGGTCAGACGCTCAGGCCCTGTGCTCTGATCCCGGTCGCGCCCGCCTGATCGCTGAGTTCGTAGTCGGCGGCAATGGGGGTGAGAACCGCCGTACCGGCGACGCCGTGCGCCATGGCAACATCGTTCTCCCTGAAAAAGGAATGACCGAAAGAACCCAGTGTGTCCCAGACGAATTGGTTCGCGGAATCCATGGGCAGCACCTTGGCGGCCACCGACGGGAGCGCGGTAGCAGCATGAGCCGCGCCGAAGAACCCGGCGGCGGCCGCGAAACGCGCGCCCAACGGTGCGCCGATGGCCGGGAGTTCCTCGGGAGAGACTGTGAGATGCATGGGTCGTCTCCTAACGACTGAATTCCTGCTCGAACCGAGCGATACAGCGCCCACGCTATTTCATTCCCAAAGCTGGGAGTACGCAGCGCATTTCGGTCCGTGCCCGAAGGAATTCACATTCATTCCCGCTCGGTTGGGACCGCGGCCTGCACCAGACCGCGGCGCGAATACAGCGGCTCGACCAGAATGCCCCGGCCCACCGGCTGTTTCGTGGCTTTCACGTCCCCGATGAGCGTGCCGTCCAGCCGCGAGCCGTCCATGATGAGGCCGGAAGAATTCAGATTCTTCATTTGTCCCAGGACGTTGTCGTACAACGCCATATCAGCCTGGGCGATACTGCGGGCGGCGATGACATGCAATCCCGTGTCGCGGCTGTCGACAATGATGTCCTTGAGCGGCTCGAGCGGATTGAGCTGTCCGCGTTGGGCGACCATGTGATAGTCGTCGATGACGACGAAAATCTCCGGCCCGCTCCACCACGAGCGCTCCTTGAGTTGCTGGGATGTCACGTTGTCGGGTGCGCGGCGGCCGCGCATCGTCTCCGCGAAAGTCGGCAGGTTGTCGAGGAGATCTCGTTCGCTGGTGAGATATCCGACGAGCAGTTCGCCCGGAATCGCGTCCAGGTGCCGACGGCGGTAGTCGATCAGCAGGACGCGGGCCTGTTCCGGGGTGAACCGAGCCCCGATCGACTCCAGCAGCGCGCCGACCACGGTCGACTTCCCGCAGCCCGAGGAACCGAGCACGATCAGGTGGCTCGACACACCGAAATCGATGGCGGCGGGCCCGAGATCGGATTCGCGAACACCGAACGGCACCACCAGACGCTCGGCAGCGGTGGCCGGGAGCGGCCGACCGGCGGTGACCTCGTCGAGGGTGATCCGAGTGGGCAGCAGCCGCACCTCCGGTGCCCGCTGGCCCGGATACCGCTGGATCAGGGTCTCGATGGCGGCGGCCAGCCCCGCGGCGGCGGACTCGCCGTCGCCGACTCCGTCGATGCGCGGCAGTGCGGTGAGCATGTGCAGCGCGTCGGTGGACAGACAGCGGCCCGGCCGATTGGCCGGAATGGCGGCCACGGTGTGCCGGTGCGCGCTGAAGACCGTGTCGGTGAGGTCGCCCAGGCGCATCTCGAGCCGAGTCTGCACCAGATCCTTGACCGCGGGGCGGATCGCGGCCCAGCGGGAGCTGCTGATCACCAGGTGGATGCCGTAGTTGAGGCCCTGCAGCACCAGGGATTCGACGACCGACTGGTACTCGTCGTAATACGGGCCGCTGAGAGAGAAACCGATGTCCCAGCCGTCGATCACCAGGAACACATCGCCGTGCCGGTCGCCGTGCGCGCTCAGCAGCGCCGACTCCTCGGGCACGGCGCGGCGGCGACGGAACTCACGCATGCTGTCGATGCCGAGCTCGGCGAACAGCGTCTGGCGGGCGGACAGCACGCCGGTGATGAGCGCGAATGTCCTTCGCACCCGGTCGTTCTCGCGCGCCGAGGCGACCGAGCCTACATGCGGCAGTGCCCGCAGGCCCGTTAGTCCGCCGGAGAAATCCAGGCAGTAGAACTGGGTTTGCTCGGGCGTATGGGTCAAGGCCGCGGACAGGATCAACGATTGCAGGGCAGTCGATTTGCCCGACTGCGGGCCACCCACGACGGCGACGTGCCCGCCCGCGCCGGACAGATCCACCGACCACACGTCCTGACGTTGCTGGCGCGGTTTATCGATGATCGCCCACGGCAGGCACAGCTCACCCGCGGTCACGGCGGGGACAAGCCCGTCCAGCGTCGGGGGAACATTCAACGGCGGCAACCACATTCGGTGCGCCTGGCGGCCATGACCAGCCAGCTGCGCCAGCACGGTCTCCATCACCGTGACCGGCTCTCCCTCGGGCGTCGCCGGAGCCGGAGCCGGCGCGGGGTCCGGTTCGACCGGCAGCCGTTCCAGGATCGGCGCGGCGGTGAAGGGCTGCGGCGGGCAATAACCGCCCGCCGCGCGCCGCGTCCGGCGCGAATGGCCGGCGCTGAGCTGAATCGGCGTGGTGTAACGGGTGCCGACGTAGGCGGCCTGGAAGCGCTGCAGATCGCCCGCGCCCACCCGCAGATAGCCAGCGCCGGGCTTCTTGGGCAGGTGGTAGGCGTCGGCGGTGCCGATTGCATCGCGTGAATCGCTGGTTTGGTTGGTGCGCAGGGCGATCCGGTAGGACAGGTGGGCCTCGAGCTCACCCATGCGGGTGGCGGGCACCTTCTGCGAGGCCAGCAGCAGGTGGATGCGCAGCGACCGGCCCAGACGTCCGATGGCCACGAACAGCTTGGCGAAGTTGGGGTGCTGTTCCAGCAGTTCGGCGAACTCGTCGAGCACGATCAGCAGCGTAGGCATCGGATCGAGCCGCGCGCCCTGCTCGCGGGCGTGCTCATAGTCGGCGACGCTGGCGAAGTTGCCCGCGTCTCGCAGGATGCGCTGCCGCCGGGCCATTTCGCCGTTGATCACATCCTCCATACGGGTGACCAGGTCGGCTTCCTCCTCCATGTTCGTCACCACGGCAGTCACATGCGAGAGCCGGTCGAAGCCCAGGAAGGTCGCACCGCCCTTGAAGTCGACCAGCAGCAGGTTCAGCACGTCCGGCGAGTGGGTGGCCACTGCGGAAAGGACGAGCGTGCGCAGGAATTCGGACTTTCCCGAACCGGTGGCACCGATGCACATGCCGTGCGGGCCCATGCCGTCCTCGGCGGACTCCTTGATGTCGAGGTGTACCACCGCGCCCATCGGGTCATGGCCGAAGGGGATGTTCAGCCGTGCTCGGTCGGCATCGCGCCGCGGGGCCCAGTGCCGGGCGACCCGCAGGTTGCCGGGGTCGGGTATACCGACCATGTCTTCCCAGGAGGTGCTGGTCTGCTCGGCGGTGACCGCCTCGACCACCGTCGACAACCGGTAGGGCGACACACTGCGGGCGAGCGCGCCGATCGCGGCGACGGACATGGCGTCGGCCTCACCCACTCGCCGTCGTCCGCGGGTTGTCAGCTCGAACAGCGCTCGATTCGCTTCCACGGTGAATCGCAGCGCGCGCGGCAACGGTTGTTCGGTGGGTGCCAGGCGCAGCCAGGTGCAGCCGTCGATGCCGGAGATCTCCCGTTCATTGGCCGCGCCGCCGACCGCGGCGATCAGCAGAAAGTGCTTGCGCTCCAGCGACGGCTGGCTGTTGGCCGAGAACGGCCCGCGGTTGAGTCCGGCCAGTAGTTTGGTGCGCAGCTCCCCGGCGGTGCGGTAGATCATCCGGCCGGGGCCGATCGCGTCGGTGTCGGTGGCGTGCTGGGTGTGCGGCAGCCATTTCAGCCACGCCCATTCGGGTGCGTCCGGGTCCGGCAGCACCGCAGCGACTCCCAACTGATCCGGGCCGTGCAGGACGACGGCCTCGGCGACCAAGGCTCGCAGGAGCGCGGCCATCGCTGCGGGATCGCCGTCGAAGCACACCTCCGGCGCTGACAGCAGATTGATCGCGACCGGCATACCGGCGACAGTCGAGTATGCCTTGGCGAAGCGCGTCACCTCGACCACGCCCACTGGGTCGAGGTCCGCCAGCGGCGCGGCCTCGGGCACGATGACCCGCACCTGGTTGGCGATCCGGCCGCGCCCGACACGCACCCGGAGGAACTGTGGACTGGCGACCTGCACCTCCCACATCCGGGGGCCACCGATCAGGCGGCCGATCCCGGCCGGTCCTGGGTGGATGTAGTGCAGGTAGGTGTGCAGCTCGTCTTCGGAGGCGAGCACGGATCGGCGGTGGTCGGCGAGGCTGCGCAGATAGTCCTTGCGTTCCTCGTTGAGCGAGGCCGGGCCGGAGTTCTGGCCGCCACCGGCTCCCACCATGCCGAGGCTCGACACGAGCATCATCATCGGGAAAAAGAGGGAGGTCGGCGAGAAGGACCCCGAGCCGCGGAACATCATGACCATCATCCCGGCCATGCCCGCCATCATGACCACCGGCATGATCATCCGAATGCGCGAGGGCGGCACCGGTTTCGGCAATTCGGTGGGTGGTTGCAGGCGCAGTTCGGTCACGGCCGGGGCCTTGGGTCCGCGCGCCATGCGCGCGGGGCGCACGAATCGGCGAGTTATGGTCACGGTTGTCCTCCCGGCAGAGGCAGTGCCCGCTTGTCGGCGGCGAGACCGTCGTGCTGGATGCGGGCGTCCTGCTGCGACAGCGTCGGGCCCACTGCGAAGAGCGAGACGACGCTCCACGGGGCGAGCACCGGGGCGCGCAGGCCGAGGGCGGCGAGCGTGGGATCTCTTGCGGTATCCAGGTGGGCGTCCACGCCGTAACGCACCCCGCTGTCGGAGATCCAGAACAGTGCCTCGCGCAGCGGCGACGCGGGATCGGATCCGGTCACCCGGACGAATCGGCCGGTGTCGCGGGCCAGGTAGGCGGCATCCGCGGTCGAGCCTCCCGACCCGAGCGCGGTGACCAGGGGGACGGTCCGATTCTGTTCCTCCGCGGTCAACGGCAGCTGGCGGCCCACCAGCAGGCCGATGGTCGCGGTGGGTTCACCGGCCCCGCGCGACCAGTCAAAGCAGGTGACCGCGAAGCGCTCCGGATCCAGTATGTGGACCGGTTCCGTGGGGAAGGCGGCCGTGCCCGGCCAGGATCCCGAGCGCAGATTGGCCGCGATCACATCGGGCCCGACCGTCCTGGCCGATACCGATCCATGTGAATCGGCATTCCGGATCATGGCCGATAGCACAGCGCTGACCTGCACGATTCCGGATTGGGACAACAGGTAGTGGGTGGCGGGCCGCTCGACCGCGGGTACTGTCAGCACGGACCCGACCGGCACCGTCAGTCCGGATGAGAGTGCGACCGGCTGCCCGGCGCCCGGAATCTCGGGCACCTTGAGCGGCGGTGCCTCCTCGATCGCCTCGATCAGGCCGCGGGAGACCGGGATCACCGGGGCGGTCGCGTCGATCCCCAAGGCAAGGGTGACCGCGGAGTCACCGAGATCGATAGCGGCGCGCACGATTCCGTGCCCGATGTCGTCGTACACCAACCAGGTCGTCGATCCCGCCCTCAGCAATCGGGCCTCATCCTGGCCCAGCGGGCGAATCGCGTCGCCGTCGACGCTGAGGGCGGTGCCGATCGCCACCGTGCGCACCGCGGATCGGCCGGTCGTCGGCAGCCCCGTGTTCTGGTCGACCGGCGCGGCGGCCCCGAGGTGGGTGGTGTCGCACACCGCCCAGTGCGAGTCCTGGACCCCGGTCGCCGCGATCACGCCCGGTGCACCGGGGATACCCACGAGCGGGCCTCGCGGGTATCGGGCCAGTTCCTCGCGGGAGACTGGGACCGGGTTCTCCGCCGCGCCCGCGAGCAGCCGCGCGGAGGTCAGGTTCAGCGCCGGGTACAGGCGTCCGTCCAAATGAACGAACAACGCGCCGCTGTCCTTGTCCGCGATGATGTGCGCCTCGCCGATCTGCTTGGCGGGCTTGAAGAACGCGAGCACGGCGGAACCCGCGATGAGCAGGCAGGTCAGCGCGAGGCCGATGGACAGGGCAGTCGACCTGCCACGTTGCGGATCGTCGATCATGGACGCATCGCGCCGCACGAGTGCGTGCTCGATGCGCCGCAACAGAAAGCGCCAACCCGAGATCTGATATTTGGTCACCACGCGGAAGCGAGCCATTGTCGAACCTTTCGGAGTCGAGCCGTTTCGGCTCGGTGCCGGACCCTGTCGCCCGCGTCACCGCTGCGCGGCCGGTGCCAGACTTTCCAGCGCCACGGCGATATCGGACTCCGAAATGGTCATGAGTTGCTCGTCTGTCATGGTGGCGACATCGGCGAGTTCGCGGGTGAAGCGGTAGTCGCGTTCAGCCTCGGCGGCTTCCACGACATTGCGGACGAATCTGCCGTTACCGGCCAGATCGATCAGGCGGCGGCCGTTGTGGGCCGGGCCCGCCATGTGCTCGCAGCGCTCGCGCAGGACGTCCCGGGCGCGACCAGACAGAATCGAGTCCTTTTTATGCGCAATGTGGTCCGCGATGCGCACCAGTTCATCGGCCTCGTAGCTGGCGAATCGGATGCGCTTGGTGAAGCGCGACGCCAGGCCCTCATTGGAGGTCAGGAAGCGATCGATCTGATCCTCGTAGCCCGCGATGATCACCACGAGTTTGTCGCGGTCGTTCTCCATTCGCGCCAGCAGCGTGTCGACCGCTTCCTTGCCGAAGGCGTCGCCGCCGGAGAGTCCCTCCTGGATGAGGGTGTACGCCTCGTCGATGAACAGCACTCCGCCGAGCGCGGAATCGATCAGGGCGTTGGTCTTGGGTGCGGTGTGCCCGAGGTGGGTGCCGACCATGTCGTTGCGGGACACCTCGATGACGTCGGAGTTCTCGACGACGCCGAGTCCGGCGAAGATCTTGGCGATGACCCGGGCGATGGTGGTCTTCCCGGTACCGGGAGGGCCGGAGAAGATCAGGTGATGCGACCGCGAGTCGACGGCCAAGCCGCGTTGCGCGCGCACCTGATCCATGAGCACACCGGATTTGAGCCGGTCGACCTGTTCCTTCACCGAATCCATGCCGATCTGTGCTCGCAGCAACTCCGAGGCCTCGGCCAGCAGGGATTCGCGTTCCGAGCGCGCGGCCGAGGCCGCGATCTCGGTCGGGTCGTCACCGGACTTCGGGTCCCACCGGTCGGTCCGGGTGGCGATGGTATCGACGCTGGTGATTTCGAGCCGATAGGTCTTGTCGGCGACGGCTCGCTGCCAAGCGGGTCGGTCGGGCCACAGCGCCGAACCTTGCAACCCCTTGAGCAGTCGGTCCGCGGCCTCGTGATCGCCCTCGTGGCGAAGGATCATGCCGAGCAGGAAGTGCGCGTCCGCCCAGATATAGGACAGGCTGCCCGAGGAGCTGTCCTCGACGACGCGCTGTGCCCGGGGCAGGGCCTCGCCGAGGCGGCCGAGGTGGGTCAAGGCTTGAGCGGTCATGAGTTCGGCGGCGATATCGAGCAATCCGTCGTCGAGCGCCGGGTTGGCGTTGCGTGATTCCAGCACGTCGTTCCAGCGCGAGGTGCGGAAATACAGCGTCATGCGCACGAATTCGGCGACATCGTCACGCGGGATCCGGTCGAGGATGGCGACCGCCTCGGCCCACTCCCCTCCGGCGCCGTACTGGCATGCCTGCGCGATGGCGATCTGGTCGCGGTCGGACATTGCGATGCGCAGGCCGTACATCCCGACCTCGACCTGACACCACAGGGATTGATCGGCCAGACCCGCCCGCTGCTGGTCCCGGTAGAGGTTGTGGACCGAGCGGTAGGCGCCGTAGAGGACTTCGGAGGTGATCTCACCGGCCATCGCGCGGCCGAGCCAAGCATCACACATGTCCGGGTCCAGATCGGTGGCCGCTCGGAAAGCCGCTAGTGCGTGCTGATCATTGCGCACTCCCCCGGCCACCAACCCGAGGCTCTGAACTCCTGTATAGAACGCGTCCTCGGCCGCTGACACCTCGGATTATCCTTCCGCCGATCTCGTCTGCACGAGGCTAGTCACGGCGTCGGCCACTGGGCTTCCCATCGACGGGAAGGGATCGTGGTCGTTCCCAGCTTTGGGGATGACCACGAATGCGCCGCCCACAAAAATAGGTCATCATTTAATGAGCCGTTGCACAACGGCACACATGATCGGTTAGCGACTCCCTCATCGTCGCGCAACCGATCGCGGCGCGGCCAATCGCAGTCAGCGGCCGACCGCAACCGCAGGGCCGGCCCGTCTGACCAACCCCTCCAGGCGAGCGCCGGCGGGCTGCCGGTGACGTGGGACATCACCGGCAGCCCAGTGCAGGAATCACGCGGACAGCCAATGCCGCCGAAATCGCGGCATCCGCTTCGCCCCCACCTCGAGCGTGTCCAAGCTCGCGATGACGTCGCCACCGCGACCACCGCTGGCGCGCAAATGCACCGTGCGGTCGCTGTGGCCGTCCACCAGGTCGGCAGCAGCCCTGACAAGCCACCCGAACGGCATCAGATGGGTCTGCTCGCCGCTGTCGAGCAGACCTCCGGCGATCTCCGCCAGCACGTCCAGCCCGTCGGCCAGATCACCCAGCAGATCGGTGCGTTGAGCTCGTTCATCCGGCACCGGGGGCCGCAGATAGCCGTCGAGTACCACCCGGGCCGCGCCGCCGTGGAGGACGAGACGGCGGATGATCTTCACCGCGGACGATCCGAGCGCGCCGTCGCCGGGCTCCAACGCTATCGACACCGCCAGACAGTCGGAGAATCGGCGCACCGTACCGACCGCTGCGGGGTCCAGGCCGACAGCGCACGGGGTCGGCTCTATCACCGTGTATTCGAAAGTGCGGCAACGACTAGCGAAGATGCGCATGCTTGCTGGTCTTTCTCCGGGACGTCACCCGAGTTCGACCGGAGCCGGTCCGGCATCGGAGCACCCACCCGATGGTGGCGTGCGCGCACACTCGAGAGACTTCCTGGTGAACGCGCAATGCAGCCTAAATCACATCTTTTTCGCCTTGGAGTGTCTGAAACGACATATCTAGTACCGTTTGCGACATGGATGTTGCAGTGTTGGTGGTCGACGGCGTCGGCGATCTCGGCTTGGCGTCCGTGCTGGGAGTCTTCGGTATCGCCAATAGCCTTCTCCGCGAGTCGAATTCCGCCATCAGCCCGTGGCGGGTTCAAACGATTGCAGCCGAGGCTGGTGTTCGCTCCGGAAACGGGTGTTTGGTGCCCTCGGTGCCGCTGACCGAGTTCACCACCGCCGCCGACATGCTGATCGTTCCGGCCACGTCGGCCCTCGATACCGGCGCGCTCGTTCGAGAGGTCACCGATCCCGCCAACACTGTTCTTCTGCACCATATCTCGGAGAGTTTCGCCGCAGGGGCCCATCTAGCCGCCGCCTGCACGGGCACGTTCTATCTGGCCGAGGCTGGCGTGCTGGACGGGATCGCGGCGACCACCAGTTGGTGGCTGGGACCGGTGTTCCGGCGACGTTATCCGAGGATCGACGTGCACGACTCCGATACCCTGTGCGTCACCGATCGGGTCACCACCGCCGGAGCCACGCTCGCGCACCTGGATCTGGCGCTGTCCTTGGTGGCCGAGCGCAGCCCGGAGCTGGCCCAGACCGCAGCCCGCTATCTGCTGGCCGGCGACCGCCGCAACCAGCGTCAACTCGCCATCTCGGAGGTCCTCGCGCGCGGCGACTCGTTGATCGCCGACTTCGAACGCTGGGTGCGCGATCACCTAAGCGAACAGTTCCAGATCACCGATGCCGCTGCCGCACTGGGCGTGACGCCCCGAAGTCTGCAGCGAGCAACACACGCCGAACTGGGTATGTCGCCGCGGGAGTTCGTCAACGAAATCCGCCTCGAACGAGCGACGGTGTTCTTGCAGGACACCGCTATGACCGTGGAGACGATCGCACGGAAAGTGGGCTATCTGAACCCGGGCACCCTGCGCACCCTGTTCCGCCGACGCCGCGGCCAAACCATCACCGAAGTCCGCTCCGCCTCGGGGTATTGGGACGGAACTGCTTCCCACCAGTGACATGAGTGCACCGGGACCCTGAAACGATGTTCTTCAGTCCTCGTCGTGCCCGTCCGGTCTGGCGAACTCCGTGCCAGAAGGATCATCCGAGAACTTCGGGGACATCAGTGCCCGTTGATCCGATGGGACAGAGTCGCGAAGCTGCTTGGCCTCGTCGATTGCGCGCAGAGCTTCAGCAATTACATCTGGATCCGGGAGGGTAACACCGGCCTCCTCTGGTGTGGAGAACGTTTTACCTGCCAGGTGCTCGCTCATCGAATATCCATTCTGCTAGAGATTTATCATATCAAGTTCTACTTTTTCTGTACCGAGATCTTCCAATCTGCGGACCACTAGAAATTTCGATCCTGAGAAGAATAATACCTCACGTTCCCAAGGACTAGATGAGTACTTCACCACCGAACGTCCATACCTTGAAAAGATGTTAAATCTCGCGTTTCCAAGGAACGCCTGAGACTCATTGGCGGAAGTGCTGGTGAATGCTTTCTCGGTAACCACCACCCCAAGCTGGTAGCGTGCCAACACCTCATTGTCTAGCAGTGCGCCGCGATACACTACTCCTTCGTAATTCGGGAGTTTGGCGAGCGCGCTGTTGATGGTATCGATTCGTATTTGGTGTTGAGGTGTCACGTAGCCATTTCGAAGCGCAACGTTCAGGTCATAGTATCCGGCGCCAGTGTATTTCCTCAACTCTCGGCGCTCGGCCCAGGTAAGCGGGTCATTGCGACGCCATATCCCCAACATTTTCGCCAGCTGCGAGGGGGTTTCCGCGACATTGTTTGCACCGTGCTCCAAAATCTGTTTCGCGAATAGAGAGTCACCCTCGGTAAGGGACTTTGCCAGATGCGAGGCCGATCCACCGAGGTCATCGATTTGCTTCGCGAGCGCTTCGCTTGCGTGCAAAAAGCCAGGATGATCGGCCGTGCCTTTGAGTCTTGCGATCACATCCTTCAGTACTACTTTTAAAGGATCTTCCATGACTCTTCTCGGCTCGAAATTCCCTACCCCGCCAAGGGATACGAAAGCCGACCAACGTGGCTAGTGCAATCGGGGCAATCCCCAGTGGCGGGAAGAGCGCTGCGAGGCGCGGTAGTAGGGAAAGCGGTATTGCGTGGCCGACGAGGAGACCTTGTCCAATTCGGTCTACTTCTGCTGACTTGCCGCGTGACGGTCGGATCCAGCGTCGGATGGGACTGCCGCGACGCCGCGACCTCCGCTGGGGTTTGCCTCGGCGGGCGCATCCTCGGTGCTGGCGTCGACTGGGCGGTGGCGGGATGGTTTGGGCGGTGGCGAGACTCGGGTGCGTCTGTCACCGCGACCGGGCAGTTCCGACCAGGGCGTCACGACTGTCACCTCCCGTTCGGTTGGGTTCGGCGTGATTCGCGGGTTGACCCGTCCGCCCTGTCGCGCCCACGGGTCGCGGCGACCGACAGCCCTGACCGATCCGGGGGCGGCGGGCAGAGCCCCAGGCGGGTCGCTGATCGTCGGATTCTGCTGCACGACAGGCGGTTCCGCGACCGAGGGTTGGCTTCCGAGCAGGGGGGCACGGGCTTCCGGCGGACTCGAGTTGCCGTTGGCCGGAGCCGCTGGTTCGGGGCCGTGGTGGACTGGGCGGTCCGTGGGTGCCGCCGCGGTGGACGGTCCGAGTTCGGGGGAATCGAATGCCCTCCTGCCCCATGGGGCGGCGGCGGTCGAGCGCGGCGCGGTCGGTGCGTCGGAGCTCGGAGGGCCGGTGACCGCAGCGCTGCCGGGACCGAGGTATGACAGTCCTGGAGGCTGAGCGTCGGCCGCTGATCCATGGCCAGCGGGTTGGCCCAGTTCGCGTGTGCTCGCCCGGTCGCCGGGTGCGGGTGAGATCTCCGATCGGGGTGTCGACGCGACGGTGGAGCTGAGGACCGAAGGCACCGGGGTGGTTTCCGAAGCCGAGACCGGGCCAGCCGCGGGTTGTACCGGGGGGAGGTCGAGCGGATGGGCGGCAAGCCACATCGGGCCGGCCGACAACGTGGCCGGGTTCGCGGTTCCGAGGACGCGAGGCGTTGGGGCGGTGTGGTTCCCGCTGGGGAAGGTCGGCGTAGTGGCGATTCCCGGGTCGGGTGCGGTGCCGGTCGTGAAGTTCAGACCGCCCACCTGTTCGGCGAAGTCGGCCGCGTGCTGTCGGATGTCGTCGCCGTACTGGTCGAGCAGGTCCGCGTAGCGCAGCACGGCGTCCGGATCGATCATCAGCGGGAGTGCCGCGGAGGAGGACGGCGGGGCGAGCAAATCGGCCGCGACATCGTGCAGCGCACCGTTGGTCATATTCTCGATCGTGTGCTCCAGTGGTTCGAGGGCCTTGCCGATCACCTCGGAGAACAGATAGTCGACGATCGCCATCCCGAGTACCGAGATCAGCTTGCGGGCCGCCGCCGCGCAGGTCTGGGCGATAGCGGCCGACAGTCCGGCGGTGGCGACCGTCGCGCTCATCGCGGCGACGTAGGAGATCGCGAGCGCCGTCAACTCCGCCAGTACGGCGACCTTCGCCGCGGCGATCACGTCGGCGGCGACGTTCAAGGCGGCTGCCACCACCTTGCAACCTTGGTCGAGCGCGTTCATGTGGGTGACGCTGGTCCGCGCCCAGGCCGTGAGCAGCTGCTCGTAGGAGTAGCCCGAGTACACCGCACCCATGTCGTTGATGGCGTCGGTCGCCGCGTCGTGGGTGTCGCGCACCCGCGCCACGAAACGCAAGACGTGCGTGGCGAGTTCGCGGATCTGATCCTCGTCGATGTCCGGGTAGGGCACGCCTGCGTAGTTCAGCAGCAGCGCGACTTCGTGGGGTATCTCGATGGGCACGACCGGAGTCCGCGATCGTCGAAGCGATCAGAGCACGCGGATGACCACCGCGTTCGGCGGCATGCGGGACCACATGACCGTCGCGCCCGAGTGCGGCGCCTCGATGACCATGCCGTTGCCCGCCGCCAGCTGAACGTGTTCGGGGCCGTGGTGGCCGAATGACGACGCGGGGAAGACCAGGTCGCCGGGGCGAACTTCGTTGAGCGGCACCCGGATTCCGGAATATATCTGTTCGTAGGTGGTGCGGGGCAGCACCACCTCCCCGCCCGACGCCTGGGCCACGGCGTACTGGACCAGTCCGGAGCAGTCGAATCCGCCGCCGGTGGGGCCGCCCGCACCGCCGCCGCCCCAGATGTAGGGGGTGCCCAGCCAGTCGGCGGCGGCGCGGACCGCATTGCTGCCGGCGCTGGCATCCAGGGACACGCGGGCACGATGTCGTTTGCGCCCGCGCAGGCGCGGCCGCATCGTCCGCCGGGCGGGGTGCGGCGGCACGGTCGGAGGAATGATCCGAGTGGCGAGTCTGCGTGCCGCGGCATTGTCCGAGTCGACTTGTTTGGTGGCCGTGGTGATGGCGTTCTGGGCGGCGTCGAGCAGGGCCGGCCCGCTGAAGCGGGTGTCGTCTATCGTGCTGATCGCCTTGATCCTGGACTGGAAGTCGGCGATCTGATTCGTCAGCCGGCTGCGGCCGTCGGCCGTGGTGCCGCCGGAGGTGTCGACCGCTTGGTACACCACGCCGTCCTTGCTGGCGTGTGTGTCGGCGATCGATAGCTGCATTCCGCGCGCGCCGTCGTATCCGGCGCCCAGCGCTCCCGAGAATCCCTCCACCCGGGTGGCTCCGGTCAAGGTCGCGGACCGCACCGGATCGGGTTGTCCCGCACCGTACAAGCCGAGCAGCGATTCGAGCACACCGTGGAGATCATGGGTCGAAACCGTCGCCATTCACACACCCGCCTTCTGCTTCACCGGCCCCCCGTGCCGCTGTCCCCGTCCGGCTCCACTCATGCCTGGGTGTTCTCGAGCCGTATCGAATCGACAGCGCTGGTCCTCGACTATGCCTGAGCCGCGGCCGGGCGCTTCGTCCCACGAGTGGGAACGTCCGACAATGGACGGCAGTCAACAGGGAGGCGGTGCCGGCGGCAATGAAGGCGGAAGCGGCGACCACCCGGATCGCGCCCGGAGAACCGCCGCCGAGCGGCAAAGGCGATGTCGGCGACGACCATTGGAAGGTGCCGCACCTGTTCTCCCCGCCGCAGGCCGGGCCGGCATTGACGGCCTTCATCGCCATGGTGGACGACGCGATCCAGACAGCGGTCCGGTTTCTCGGCCATGGAATGACCGAGCCGCCACCGCAGCCCGACGATCCGCCGACCAAGGTGGTGCCCGCCGGGCTGGGCCAGGGCCGGGCTACCGACGCGTACCGCAGCACCCTCGCGACCGCGGAAGCCCGGCAGAGTGCCCTGCTCACCATGGACGACCAAGTCTTCGAAGTCTCCGCTGTCGTGGCCGCCGAGAAGGAGCTCACGCTCACAGCGATCCGGTCGATCGTCGACGAACTCAATCAACGGCTGCACGCCGTCGGGACCGCCGAGGTGTCCCGAGACCAGGCGATCACCCTCACACAGCAGGTCGCCGAGGCATTGCAGGCCGTGTACGAGAAAGTGGCCAACGTCGCCGAGGACAACCAGCGGATGGCAGGAGGCGGCGAGGGCGACACCGGGGTGGCCGACCGCGGACGGAACGGACAGGATCAGCAGGGCCAGGGGGCCGGCGGTGGCGAGGCGGGCGGTGCGGGTGGCGGTGGCGGCGGGCTCGGCAGCCTGGGATCGATGCTGAGCATGCTGCCTATGGCGGCGATGATGGGGATATCTGAGCTGTCAAAGGTGCTGAGCTCCGAGAAGGACAGGGCCGACAAGGAGAAGGCCGACAAGGAGCAAAAGGGCGCGAACAACCATCCCGCTCCGGCCGTCGATCCCGCCGCGCAGGGTCTCCAGCCGCAGGGTTCCGGGCAGCCACCGAACGTCACCGCCGATCCCAAGGAGCCTCCGGCTCCGTCCGCCCCGGCGAATCCCAATGCGCCCAAGGATGTTCCGGCACGCAAGCCCGTATCCGCCTGATCGACGGCGGCGACCGCGCCGGAGTCCGCACACCACCCTTCCCAACCCGGGTAAGGACGCGGCTCGTGACGCATCGTGTAGCACGAGCGTATTCACCTGTGGCACAGGTATATCCAGAAGAACTGAAGGGTGAGAATCGATGTCGGAGATGCACCCCAAAGTCCGTCTCGGACTCTCCATGATGCGCGAACTGAAGCACCGCATCGCCGAGATGCAGGAACGCGGCGACGCGATCGTCGCGCGTCGCCCTTCGCCCAGCGGCATGGTGATCCCTGAGGTGGACGCGTACGGCCAGTTGCGTGATCTGTATCTGGCGCCGGGCACCAGTGACCGATTCGACAGCGAGCAGCTCGTCGCTGAGATCATGGCGGCCATCACCGACAGCACCCTGGATGCTCAACGGCAATACCACCGCACGATGAACGACCCAAGCTGGCGACCTCCCCCGTTCGAGGAGGTCATGCGCAGGTGGCAGCCCGGTACCGAGCCGGACTGGCGGACCCCCATCGCTGGGAAGTCGGAAGAATGAACCGAAGCTGAGTCGCGGGAGGAACCAACCGAGCATGCCCGATCATCTGGTGGTGGACCCGGCCGATCTGCGCAGGGTCGCCGAGGAGCACAGGGTAGCCGCCGCGAAGCTCCGCATCTGGGGACAGATCCCCGAGGACTGGCTGGCCGATTTCGAGCGCGCCTACGGTGCCATCGCCGAGCCGGTGCGCTTGGCCCTGGTGGACCACTACAACGCCCGCCACGACAAGGCCGAGCGCCTGGCCGCCGACCACGACCGAACCCATGATCAATTACTCAGGGCGGCAGCGGACCTCGAGGACCGCGATCGTGAGGGGCAGCAACGCCTCCTGGGAGAGGGCGGCCGCGGCGGGAGCGAACCGGTCGCGAGCCCACCGACCACGGCACCCAACGCGCCGGTGCCCACCGCGCCCAGCGCGGGCCCCATGCCGTTCTCGACCACTCCCGGACAGATCCCGACCGCAGTCACGCAGATCCCCGCTGCACCCGGGCAGATCCCGGCCACTTCCACACAGGTCCCCTGGACGACGACGGCTATCCCGCCCGCGTCCGTCCCGAGTGGCGAGGGCTCCGAGACATTGCTGCCACGCGGTGCCTCGATGCCGCCATCCGCCGATGCGGCGATACCACAGACCTATGGTCTCGCGCAGATGTCGTCGGCCGCGCCGATCGCCCCCGCGAGCAATACCGCTCCCCCGACGCGGATCGGCACACCGCCGATGGTCGGTACACCAGTGTCTGCCGACGGGCGAACGCCCGCGGCGACACGCGGCGGCGACAGGCCGGGAGTGTCCGCACCGCAGGCGGTGGGCCCCGGCCGTGGGCCCGTGGGCCCATTCACCCGGTCGCCCGAACCAGTGCGAACGAGTGCCCCCGCACCGTCGCTTCCGGTGACCGGCGACGGGAGGACATCGGTCTCGCCGGTGCCCGATCGACAGCCTTTCGACGAGCTATGGCTCGTGCGTACCGTGCTCGCGGCAACCCTTGCCGCCGTGGATGATTCGGTGCCTGGTTTGGAATGGGCGGCGGCAGTGGCGACGATCGGCGTCGGTACCGGCGTGCTGCTGACTTCCACCGAGGGCCGCGGTTGGCTGCCCCCGGGACTGTTCCTGCCGTCGGGGATCATCATCCCGTGGCACTGGGATGCCGCCCCCGACGAGCAGTCCCCCAAGTCCCTCGCGACCTTGTCCGATGGCGCCGACCCCGCAGCGATGCTCACCGACTTCGCTTCGATCGTCCACCCCCGCAGGGGATTCCGGATCACCACCCTGGCCTCGTCCATGGACGTCTCGGACGGCATCCGCGCTGCCCTCGGCAAGAATGTCGCCGTGGCCCATCGGGTGACCGCCGCCGAGGCACAGGTCGACTTCAGTGCGCCGAGCCCCGGATTGGTAGACCGGCTCGCGCTGACCGGTTCGGACACTGCGCGAGAGCGCGCGATCACTGTGCCGGACGCGAACATTCGCGCCGTGTGCGCCGAACTGATGCGCAAAGCGCTGCTCCTGGCCCGACACTTGGCGCGTGACCCGTTCTTCGAGCACCGAATCGACGAGTTGCGCATGCTCACGGTCGGCGAGCCAGACCGACAGACATTGCGCGACGCGCTCTACGCCTACGACCATCTCGTCGATTCCCCGCTCGCAGACATCTTCTGAGACGGGCCGACATCGGGGACCTTTGGTGTCGGGGCGATTCGCATGACCAGCATGTGGTCGGCCGCCATCGAGATCGTAGTTCAGTAGGCATCGGGCAGAGTATCCAGGTGAATTGAGGAGCGGTGATGGCAATCAAGCCGAAAACGGTCGAACCAAAAGTCGAGGTGGACGGAAAAAAAGTCAATGATTTGCTCGATGGTTTGAGGTCCGACTACTCCCCAAATGACGCGTTTTGGAACCTTTCGCCTGAAGCCGGATTCACCGAAGCACAGGAGAGAAAAGCACTCAAAGGACTATTCGATCTCAACACAGAGGAATTCAAGAAAATATTCCCCGATCTTGATTACACCTACACAGGGGACCAGGAAGGCTTCTTCAACTGGGGCTTGAGCCCGCACGACAGCATGCTGAAACACCTCGTCGACGACGCGAAGCAGCTCAGTGACACAGAAAGGAAGAAGTACAAGCTCTTACTCGACGCCCTATCGAGCGGAGACCTGAAGGATTACATCGCGTCCAAGAAGAGATTCGAGGGAGATCCTTCTTTTGACAGACAGCCATTACCCGAGACGGAGGGTAAGTTTGAATCAAAAATTCGGATATATCGACCAAAGGGTCGTAGCGATACGCTGGAGCAGCTGATCTGGGATACCGAGTGGACCATGAGAACCCAGCTGAAGACCCTGGCAGCGAAAAAGCCGGATGGGGAGCCGGATTTTTCGAATTTGCTCGACGACGACGGGATCTCGTCCATAGATGGCTGGTCGCAGATGCGAGACGGCGCCATTGATCTGAATAAGCGATTCACGGACCGGCATAACAAGTATGAAAATGATCATAAGGATATCGTAAACACCACCTCCGATACAGGTGTCGCCTCGCTGGAAACTTACAAGGCTCTCATCACCATCTACGACAATCTCAACAGTAAGCTGAGGGATAGCGAGCCAGAAAACGTCACGCAAGATGGCGACCAGTTGAAGACGCCGGATATGGTCGTCTATGAAAGAAATACCGATCAGAATGATAGAAAGAAGTATGGGCTGTTCTACTTAACCGGGGCAGCAGAGCAGAAAATTTTCGCCCCCCTTATCATCGCCGCGGCCCACGAATGGCACGACGCCTACGAGAAGGCTCGCAAGGACATCGAAGATATGGCTAAAAAGGCAAAAGACGGTGCCGACGGCGGCGGGGGCGGGGGCAAAGGCGGCGACGACAGCAAAGGCAAAAGCGGAGGCGGAGGCGGAGGCGGAGGCGATGACGGTAAAGGCAAAGGCGGAGGCGACGACGGCAAAGGCGGAGGCGGAGGCGCGGGCGGCGGAGGCGGGACGGGCGCACCCGCCGGCGCACCCGCTAAGCCCACTGCGAAGCCCACAGATTTCAGCGCCCAGTACAAGGATCTGCTGGGACCCACTGGCCAACCGACTGCGGTTACGCCCGCCTCGAACAAGACCACTCCGGCGGCAGGTTCCCCCGGTGCCAAGCCCACGGACGGCAAAGCCGCCGCCGGTAGATCCTCTGGCATGAACACCGATGTCGGCGGCACGCGGAGCGATGCGGCGAACCGACGTGCGGTGGCGACCGGTCCGGGCGCGCCGAACACCGGTGGTGGTGGCATGACCGCACCGATGCAGAACTCGTCGAGCCCGATGGAGGGCATCATGATGGCGAATTTGCTGTCGAATATGGCCCAGAATCAGGGCCACAACGACGACGGCCGCTACCGATACGACCGGGACCGGGATCACGGCACGAGGGTCCAGCCGGCCGTAAATCAGCAACCGCAACCGGCGGCCAACCCTGGGACCCCGGCCGCCGCGGCAGACCCGAATTCCCCGGCGCCGGTCACCGCCAAGCCCGATACCCCGCCGCCGGCCAACGGCGAGAAGAAGAATGTGGACCTGCCGATCCCAGGATTGACCTCTCCTCCGAGTGTTACCCCCGTTGTGCACGACGCGGTGATGAAGGAGATGAGCAACCCGAACGGTTGCGACGCGCGGGCCGCCTATACCGGTACCCCCGGCCAGTCCACACCGGGCAGCCCGTGGGTTGCGATCCCCGACAACGAGATCGACCGTTTGCAAACCGGTGACGTGGTGCAGTGGTCGAATCGGACAGCGCTGCTGGTCTTCGACGGCCACACCCCCTACATCGTCGTCAATGGCCATCTCGTCCCGTTCCCGCTGGACGATCCGGGGTTCGAACGCCACGACCCGCCGGTCGTCGATGAGAGCGTTCCGCCGGAGGCCCGCAAGGCCGCATTCGGCGTGTACCAGGGTTTCTACCACCCCAGCGGTGCGGACCTGACCTCGAATGAGCAGCAACAGCCGCAGGCCCCAGCGAATCCCCCCAAACCCATTACCGCCCCCGAGCCGCCGCCGATCGCGCCCAACGTCCCGAAACGGCAGGCCTGACAACGGTTTCCGTGGCCCCGGCAGAGTCCGGGGCCACGCGGGTCCGACCCGGCCGGGGGAGGCCGTGATTCACGGGGATCCCGGGTGCGGCAGCTGATCCGCCGGTGCGGCGACCGCCGGGCGGGCGGGACCAGGGAACGTGGCAGTCCGGCGCGGAGCCGTTGTGGGCGGCTGAACTGCTGCCGCGGTGACCGGGGCTTGCGGGAAGAGCGGGTGGTTCAGGATCTGCTCGCAGGCGTAGAGACTGTCGCGCAGGGTCTGTCGGGTCGGTTCCTCGGCCAGCAGCAGCGCCAGTTCGGTGCAGCGACGCTCGACGACCATGGCGCGCAGGATCTCCGCGTCATCGGCGACCCGTAGCCCGCCGAGGACGCCGCGACCCGCGTCGACGCGCCGCGACAGCATGCTCGCGGCCAGCAGGTCGTCGGCGTCGCGTAGATCGTCCCAGAGCTGCCGGGGCACCGGCTGCCCCGCCCGGACCGCCTCCAGGATCCGTTCGCGCAGCGCCCGACCGGCGACCGCCTGCGGTGGCGCCGG
>NZ_JBSGBY010000027.1:0-28674 GCF_053601505.1 Nocardia sp. NPDC004722 | reverse complement strand
CGGTTACGGCGTAACCCCTCGCCCTAACTCCCCGTAACCCTTGTCAGAGAAGGCAAACCCTTTCATGCACACCTCCGTTTCGCGTGCCCTCGTCACCGCCGTGGCCGGGTCCGGCCTGCTGCTCCTCGGCGCGGGCGTCGCCTCCGCGCACGTCGTGGTGGACGCCCCCGGCGCCACCCAGGGCGGCTACACCGTCGCCACCTTCCGGGTGCCGGACGAGTCCGACACCGCCTCCACCACCAAGGTCTCGGTCGCGCTGCCGAACCTCAAGAGCGCCCGCACCGAGCCGATCGCGGGCTGGACCTCCACCGTCGAGAAGAACGCCGGGGGCGACATCACCGCGGTCACCTGGACCGCCAACCCGGGCAACCCGGGCGTGGCTCCCGGTCAGTTCCAGCGCTTCTCGATCTCCGTGGGCCCGCTGCCCAAGCAGGAGAAGGTCAGCTTCAACGCCACCCAGACGTACAGCGACGGCAAGGTCGTCGAGTGGAACCAGCCGATGAACGCCGACGGCAGCGAACCCGAGCACCCGGCTCCGAGCCTGACCCTGGCCAAGAGCAACGGCGGCGATGACGACGCCCCCGCCACCGCGGCCGACGCCGACAAGAGCGACAAGGGCAGCGACACCACCGCCCGCTGGCTCGGCGGCGTCGGTCTGGCGCTGGGCGCGCTCGGTGCGGCCCTCGGCCTCGGCAGCGTCATCCGGGGACGCCGGTCGTGACCCGGAAACTGCTGGCGGGGTTGGTGACCGGGCTGCTGGTCACCGGCTTCGCGCTGCTCGGCGGGGGTGTCGCGAACGCGCACTCCAGCCCCGTCGGCTCCACCCCGGACAACGGCGCGCAGATCGACACCTCGCCCGCGACGGTGAGCATCACCTTCAACGAGAACCTGCAGCCCGCCTACCCGTCCATGACGGTCACCGGGCCGGACCACAACCTGTGGTCCAAGGGACAGCCGAAGGTGGAGGGACCGACCATCAGCATCGAGGTCGGTGAGCTGGGTCCGGTCGGCGAGTACACCATCGCCTACCGGGTGACCTCCGCCGACGGGCATCCCGTCAGCGGCAAGCGCACCTTCACACTCACCAAGCCGGGCAACGGAACTCCGGGACCGAAGGCCGACGCCAACGCCAAGTCCGGCGGCGGTTCCGGCGGCGGCGTGCCGCTGTGGGTGTTCATCGTGTGCGCGGTCGTGCTGTTCGGTGGCGGACTCGCGTTCGCCCTGTTCGGCGGACGGGGCAAGCAGCGCAAGTGAATCGGCCCGACCGCACCGATCCCCGCCCAGGCCCCGGGATGACCGGCAGCAAATCACCGAAATGGCTGCTGCTGCTGCTCATTCCCGTGGCCTGGGACGGTGCGGCGCTGGCCTGGGTGCTGGCCGCGGGCGACCCGGTACAGGCCGAGGCCCCCGTCCGGGTGATGGCCGACTGCGCGGGGGCGGCGGTGCTCGGACTGGCCGCGCTGCCGCGCCTGTCGGACCGGCTGTCTCCGCGCTGGCGGCTGCTCACCGTGCTCGCCGCGGTCTGGGCCGCACTGGAATTCAGCATGCTGGCGCTGGAAGCCGCCGAGGTGCAAGGCATTTCGGCGGGTCAGCTGGGCGCGGCCCAGTTCGGCGACTTCCTGACGCACGTGAGCGGCGGGCAGATCGGCATCGCGCTGCTCGTCGGCACCGGCGCGATCGCGATCTACAGCGCCTTCGGATTCCGCAATCCGGACCGGGTCACCACCGACCTGGTGCTGGTGTTCGCGGCCGTCACGCTGGCGCTGCGGCCGATCACCGGGCACATGTCGCAGCAGACCCTCGGCTCGGTGCTGGCGGCGCTGCACGCGCTCGCGGCAAGCGCGTGGTTCGGGACGCTGCTGGCCCTGGCGTTGACCGTGCGCACCCGGGGCGAATGGGCGGTGCTGCTGCCGCGGTTCTCGAATTGGGCGCTGCCGCTGGTGGTCACGGTGACGGTGACCGGGGTGATCAACGGGCTGGTGCGGATCGGCGGGGTGACGCCGCTGGTGAGCACCGGATACGGACGCATCCTGCTGGCGAAGACGGTGCTGGTGGTGGTGTTGCTGGCGCTGGGCTGGTGGTGGCGTCGCACCTGGGTGCCCAGGGCGGCCGATCACCGCATCCCGGCCGACGGGTCGTTGCGGCGTGCGATTGTGGAAGTGCTGGTGATGGCGATAGTCTTCGGTCTGGCCGGAACGCTGGCCGTCACCGCGTGATTCGATCGACGTTTCTCGGATTCGCGTGCGCCGCCTCATAGATGGTGTGCATCGCAAGATCTGCAGGTCAAACTAGAACACGTTACAGTTGCGCGCATGACCGAAGTCAAGATCGTCGCAGATTGCGCCGCCTCGGCCGAATCGGCCTTCGCCTATGTCAACGATTACCGGCACCTGCCGAAATTCATCAATGAGATCAGCGCGTTCACCCCGCTGACCGAACAGATCGAGGGTGTCGACGCCACCTTCGACGGCACCATTCAGCTCGGCCCGATCGCGCTGCACTCCACCATCAAGATCGTCCGGCACGAGCCCGGCTATGCCATCGCCGTGAAGTCCATCAAGGGCTTCGAGATCGAATCCACCTTCCTCTTCCACGACAAGGGCGAGGAAAGCTGCACCATCGACGCCATCGTCGACTACCGGGTGCCGGGCGGCATCGCGGGCAAGATCCTCGGCAAGACCATCGAGCCCTTCGTGAAGCTCGCCGTGAAGAGCTCGACCCACAACCTGGTCACCCAGGTCTCGGCGTACCACGCCACCCGCACCAACGCCTGACACCCCGGGGTCGCCAAAGCCGCCGACCCCCGCTGTCGAACCAGCTCCACTGTGTGCCAGGGAACAGGGTTACGACACCGCGCGTTCGAAGGCGCGTAGGTCCGCCTCGGTTTGGCGGAAGAGCCAGTAGTCGCCCAGGAAACCGAGTACTCCGGCCACGCACAGGCCGTAGATGGGGATCAGGACCAGTGAAACCTCCTCGGCGTTCAGGAAGATCAGGCTGCTGATCACGCCGATCAATGGAATCGCCACCGCCACCGCGAGATACCGGGTGCAGCGGCGGCTCAGTGCCCGCAATGCGTCCCGATCGGCGGCCGTCTCGCCGTGCGTGAGCAGCCGCGGATAGAAGCAGCGCACCACGAAGAAGGTGACCACGAAGAACGGGTAGGCGACCGAGATCGCGCCCGAAACCAGCAGCGTCGCTATCAGATTCACGATATGGCCGGGCGGCAGGCCGGTGTAGACGACCAGCGCGATGGCCAGCACCGCCGCGGCCAGCACCCACCACGCGAAGGCCAGCAGCGCCACCCGGTCGCCGTCGATCAGGGTGTCGCGGCGCGCTCGCGACAGCGTCGCCGGATCGTAGACGCGGCCCCGCCGCAGGCCACGCCACACGATGAAGGCCCGCCGGCACAGATAGTTGGTGACCACGATGGCCGCCGGAGTCGCGGTCAGCGTCAGCGCGTTTCCGACCACTTGCAGCTTGGCCCGTTCCCCTGGCGAGAACCACAGCGCCCACAGACCGTGATTGTGCAGGTTGACGTAGACCATGCCGAGCAGGTCGCCCAGCACGCTCGCCACCGTGATCAGGGCCAGCAGCGACCAGGGGCCGACCCGGGCCCGCCAGCTGCGCTCCGGCGGATCGACCAGGTCCCGGGCACGCTGATCCAGGCACAGTTCCAGCTGCTGGGCCAGCGCCGCACCGGTGGGCCAACGATTGTCCCGTTCGGGGGCAAGGCATTTCAGCAGCACTCGGCGCAGGGTGGGCGGGCAGTCCGGCGGCAGCTCGTCGAGATGGCGCGGGTCGATCTCGTGACGGCGCAGGCGCAGCATGCGTTCCAGCGAGGACTCGGAATCGCCCGCCAGGCTCTCGTCGTCGAAGGGGCGGCGGCCGGTGAGCAGTTCCCACAGCACCACGCCGAGCGCGTAGATATCGCTGCGCCCGTCGAGATCCTCGGCGGTCTGCGGCAATTGGGGATGGCAGGCCGCCAGTTGCTCGGGCGACATGTAGGCCAGCGAACCACCGAAGTAGGCCAGCGGGCTGGTGCCCGCCACGTGCAGGCTGAAACTGATATTGAAATCCGCCAGTTTCGGGCTGCCGTCGGCGGTGAGCAGCACATTGGCGGGCTTGAGATCCCGGTGCAGGACACCGTTTTCCGACGCGTAGTCCAGGGCGCGGGCCAGCCGGGCGCCCAGCCAGGCCACGGTCTCCGGCCAGCTGCGCTCCGGCATGGCGGCGCGCGTCGGGGACTCCCCCGGCACCAGGCCGCCCTTGTCGCGCATGGCCGAATCCACCGCCTCCAGCAGCAGCCCGCCATCGCGCTCCCCCGGCTCCCGGGATCGCACCAGCGACAGCACCTTCGACAGCGTGCCGCCCGGAAGGTATTGCATGTACAGCAGTTTCAGCTCGCGGTCGGCCAGCAGCCGCTGGTCGAAGACGCGCACGATGTGCTCGTGGTCGAGCTGGGCCAGGGTCTCGGACTCGGTGCCGTGATTCTGCGAGATCTTCACCGCCACCAGCCGCTGCATGGACCGCTGCCGGGCCAGGAACACCCGGGCGAAGGCGCCCGCGCCCAGCTCCACCAGCAGGTCGAAATCGTCCACCCGGTCGCCGACCTCGATGCCCTCCAGCGCGTGCTGGGCCTGCGGCCGGGCGATCAGCGTGCTGCGGTAGTCGCGCTCGGCCCATTCGGTGCCCGCCGCCTCGGTCGGGAAACAGCTCACGTCCACCGCGAAACCGGAGCGGCGCAGCGCGTGGAACTCCTCGTAGGCCAGGTCGGGCGGCAGTGGGCCGGAACGCAACTCGTCGAATTCGGTGCGGTAGTCGGCCAGCCGTTTCGGGAAGTCGTAGCGGATCCAGCGGTACTCGAGGTCCACCTTGATCAGCTCGATGAGCGCCAGCCGACGCAGCTGCGGTGCGCGCGGCAGGAATTCGGCCAGCGGCGGCGGTGAGCCGGTCGCCTCCCACGCGGCCGTGAAGCGCGCGAGCGCGGAGGCCAGCAGCGAGCGGGTCTCGTCCACGGCACCCGAATCGATCGCCGGTTCCACCTTCATGTTCCCCTCCCGATCCGAACTCATCGGGTGAGGCCCAGTATGCGCCCGCGAATCCGACTGCTCGGTTGTTTGGTTCTTGTGGATAGATCGCTGAGCAAGCGCGGAGCGCATCGTGCGGCCCGCCGCAGGCGCATCGCACGGCCCGCCGCAGGCGCATCGCGGGGGACGTCGGCGGCCACTACAGTCGCGGTATGAGTGAGCAGTTTCCGGAACGGATCTGGGGTTCCCGCACCACCTTGCTGTCCCGCTTGGCGAGTCGATTCGCCGCCACCAAACCCGGCTCGCTGGTCGTCCGGAAACTGACCCCGCTCGACCGCAGGATCCTCGAACGCACCGACGGCAAGTACACCGTGCTCGGCCCGATCGGCGCGCCCGTCATCCTGCTCACCACCATCGGCCGCAAATCCGGGCAGCCGCGCACCACCCCGCTGCTCTACGTGCACGACGGGGACACGCTGTACGTGGTCGGCTCCAACTTCGGCCAGGCCCACCACCCCGCCTGGACCGGGAACCTGCTCGCCACCCCGGCCGCCGAGGTCGCCATTGCGGGACAACACATTCCGGTCACCGCGACGCCGATCACCGACGAACAGCGCAAGCAGGCGATCTACGAACGCTTCGAGGAGACCACCGAGGCGTACACGGCCTATCGCAACCGCACCGCCCGCGACTTGCGGATTTTCGCCCTGACAAGATAGTTCTCGTGACCGAATCAGCCAAAGCCATCGCGACTGCCGACCTAGCCGACGAGATCGGCCCCGGGATCCGCAGTTGCGACACCCAGTTCATCCAGTTCGGCGGCCACGAGGTCTTCGCGGGCCGCATCGTGACCATCAAGACCTTCCAGGACAACCTGCTGGTCAAGCAGACCCTGGGCGAGCCCGGCGAGGGCCGCGTGCTGGTTGTCGACGGCGGCGCGAGCGTGCACACCGCGCTGGTCGGCGACATCATCGCCGGACGTGGCGTGGACAACGGCTGGGCCGGGGTCATCGTCAACGGCGCGGTCCGCGACTCGGCCATCCTGCGCACCCTGCCCATCGGGCTCAAGGCGCTGGGCACCAACCCGCGCAAGAGCACCCAGAAGGAAGGCAACGCCGAGAAGGACGTGCCGGTCGAGTTCGGCGGCGTCACCTTCGTGCCGGGCGAGATGCTCTACAGCGACCATGACGGCGTCGTGGTCCGCAGCGAGGACTGAGCGAACTCTCCGGAAGCTCTCAGCGGCTGGGGGTGATCACACCCCAGAATGGGAAGCCGTGTGCCCGCCTCCAGCCCCCATGACCCGGACCTTGTGCCCCGCCAATGCCACCACATCCCCGGCGTGCAGCTGCCGCCCCCGGCGCAGCTCCACCTCGTCGTTGACACGAACCAGGCCCTCGGCGATAACCGTCTTGGCTTCCGAACCGGAGTCAATGAGGTTCGCCAGCTTGAGGAACTGGCCGAGTCGAATGACATCGTCCTGGATCGGGACATCGACTGGATCCGACATGGGGTACATCCTCACCCGCGGCCGCCCCGAGACCAAACGCCGCCCCCACCACCGGCCGCCGCAGGCTGGCTCCGACCACAAGCCGCACCGCGGCGACGAGACACGAACCGGGTTCTGAGTGCACATGGGCAAGGGCAACATTCACACTGGTGCGGTGACTTCCACGCAGGACCGGCCGACCCACGACTCCGACACGAGAACGGAGCCGCGGTCTCCGGAGGTGCCACACCGCGGACACGGCCGGCTGCGCGAACTGCCGCACCTCGCCGGCACCGCGCTGGGCGTGTTCTCCATCCTGTGCTTCACCTGGAGCATCTCGCCGGGCCTACGGTTCCTGACCTCGCATCTACGGCACTTCATCGACAACTACTACTTCGACGCCCCCGACACCTCCCTGGTGTGGGCGCTCGTCGTGGGTCTGCTCGCGGGCGCGACCGCCAGCCGCAAACGCATCGCCTGGTGGTTGCTGACCGGGTACATGGCCGCCTACGCACTCGCCAACGCACTCGAATTCGCCGACGCGGGCGACATCAACGCCCTGGTGGCCTTGATCATTCACCTCGCCGTCATCGGTGTGCTCATCGCGGCCTGGTCCGAGTTCTACACGCACGTGCAGAGCGGCGCGGTCTGGCGCGCGCTCGGCGTCCTGCTCAGCGGGCTCGCCCTGGGCAGCCTGGCCGGCTGGGGTCTGGTCGAACTGTTCCCCGGCAGCCTGCCCGACCACACCGAGCGGGCCCTGTGGGCGGCGACCCGGGTGACCGGCGCGATCCTGGTGCCCAACGAGGACTTCGACGGGCATCCGCCGCACCCGGTCAACCTGCTGCTCGGCCTGTTCGGCGCGATCGCGCTGCTGGCCGCGGTGATCACCCTGTTCCGGTCGCAGCGCTCCTCCAACGCGCTGACCGGGCTCGACGAATCCGCCATCCGCGGACTGCTGGAACGCTCCGATGTCGAGGACTCGCTCGGCTACTTCGCCACCCGCCGCGACAAAGCCGTCGTCTTCGCGCCCAACGGGAAGGCGGCGCTCACCTACCGCGTGGAACTCGGCGTGTGCCTGGCCTCGGGCGACCCCATCGGGCAGAAGGAATCGTGGTCGCACGCCATCGACGCCTGGCTGCGGCTGGCCGACCAATACGGTTGGGCCCCGGCCGTGATGGGCGCCAGCGAGCTGGGCGCGACCGCCTACCGCCGCGCCGGGCTCTCGGCGCTGCGCCTCGGTGACGAGGCCATCCTCGAGACCCGCAACTTCTCGCTCGCGGGCGCGGACATGAAACAGGTCCGCCAGGCCGCCAACCGACTCAGCAAGCAGGGCATCACCGTTCGCGTCCGGCGGCACAAGGAGATCTCGCCGGAGGAGATGCAGGACGTCATGCGCCGCGCCGACGCCTGGCGCGACACCGAGACCGAACGCGGCTTCTCGATGGCGCTCGACCGGCTCGGCGACCCGCTCGACGGCGACTGCCTGCTGGTCGAGGCCGTCGCACCCAACGGCCAGGTGCTCGGCATGCTGTCGCTGGTGCCGTGGGGCCGCACCGGTGTGTCACTGGACCTCATGCGGCGTGACCGCACCGGCCCCAACGGGCTCATGGAACTCATGATCTCCAAGCTGGCGCTCAACTCCGAGCAGTACGGCATCACCCGAATCTCGTTGAACTTCGCGGTCTTCCGCGCGGTCTTCGAGGAGGGCAGCCGAATCGGCGCGGGCCCGGTGCTGCGACTGTGGCGCGGCGTGCTCATGTTCTTCTCGCGCTGGTACCAGCTCGAGGCGCTCTACCGCTCCAACGTGAAATACCAGCCCGAATGGGTGCCGCGGTTCTCGCTGTTCGAGGAACGCCGTCACCTGGTCCGGGTCGCCACCGCCAGCGCCCTGGCCGAAGGCTTCCTGCCGCGCATCGGCCGCGACCGCGACGCCTCCGCCCACACCGGTCTGCGACCGTCGGTGCCGCCCACCATGACCGGGCTGCACGCCGACGGCAGCACCCCCGACCTGCCGCCCGAGGAACTCGAGGAAACCCGCCCGCGCCGCCCCGAACAGGTGCGGGTGCGCATGGACAAGCTCGAGAAACTCCAGGAATCCGGCGTCGAGGCCTACCCGGTCGCCTACCCGCCCACGCACACCGTCGCCGCCGCCCGCGCCTGCCCGCAGGGCACCACGGTCCGAGTCTGCGGACGGCTCTTGCGGATTCGCGACTACGGCGGCGTCATCTTCGCCGTACTGCGCGACTGGTCCGGCGACATCCAGCTGCTCATCGACCGCGGCCGCGTCGGCGCGGACCGCAGCGAGGACTTCACCGCCTACTTCGACCTCGGCGACCTCATCGAGGTGAGCGGCCAGCTCGGCCGCAGCCGTCGCGGCGAACTGTCGCTGCTCGCGCAGGACTGGCGGATGATCGGCAAATGCCTGCACCCGCTGCCGGACAAGTGGAAGGGCCTGTCCGACCCGGAGGCCCGGGTCCGGCAGCGCTACGTCGACATGGCCATCAACACCGACATCCGCGAAGTGATGACCAAACGCAGCGCCGTGGTGCGCTCACTGCGAGACACGTTGCACGGCTGGGGATTCCTCGAAGTCGAGACCCCCGTGCTGCAACAGGTGCACGGCGGCGCCAACGCCACCCCGTTCACCACCCACATCAACGCCTACGACCTCGACCTGTACCTGCGCATCGCCCCCGAGCTGTACCTCAAGAAGCTGTGCGTGGGCGGCATGGAGAAGGTGTTCGAACTCGGCCGCGTCTTCCGCAACGAGGGCGTCGACTACAGCCACAATCCCGAGTTCACCATCCTGGAAGCCTATGAGGCGCACAGCGATTACGAACGCATGATGCACGCCTGCCGCCAGCTCATCCAGGAGGCGGCGCTGGCCGCCAACGGCAAGATGGTGGCGCTGCGGCCCGGCCCCGACGGTGCGCTCGTCGAGCACGACATCTCCGGCGACTGGCCGGTCAAGACCGTGCACGGGGCGGTGTCGGAGGCCATCGGCGAGACCATCAGCCCCGAGACCGACGCGGAGCGACTGCGGCTGCTGTGCGAGAAGGCGGGCGTGCCCTTCCAATTGGGCTGGGACGAAGGCCAACTCGTGCTCGAGATGTACGAACACCTGGTGGAATCGGCCACTCAGGAACCCACCTTCTACATCGACTTCCCCACCTCCGTCTCCCCGCTCACCCGCGCGCACCGGCACATCGCGGGCGTCACCGAACGCTGGGACCTGGTCGCCTGGGGCGTCGAATTGGGCACCGCCTACAGCGAATTGACCGATCCGGTCGAGCAGCGCCGCCGCCTCACCGAACAGTCCATGCTGGCCGCGGGCGGCGACCCGGAGGCCATGGAACTCGACGAGGACTTCCTGCAGGCGCTCGAGCACGCCATGCCGCCCACCGGCGGCCTCGGCGTCGGCGTGGACCGGGTGGTCATGCTGCTGATCGGCCGCAGCATCCGCGAAACCCTGCCGTTCCCACTGGTGAAACCACGCAACCAGGGACAACCCTGATTCCCTCGGCCGGATTCCGGACCTAGTCTGGGATTCGGCCCGGGGCGGGCCGACGGCCATCTCGATCGGGGTTCCCATGCACTACCTAGATCTCATGACCCAGACGACGCTGCTCGACCACCACGTGTGGACCCATCCGGACACCTGGAACGCCGCGGTCGAGAACACCGCGGCCCGATACAGCAGCCGCCGCCGCGGCATGGGCTTCTGGGGCTTCGCTGCGGTCTGCTGTGTGCTCGTCGTGGCGCTCGTGCTCGGCATCGTCTACCTGATGACCAAGCGCCGCCGGTGATCGCCGCCACCCCGCCGACGAACTGAGGGCGGGGTACTGCACAGTGGTGGCATGCAGTTGATCCTCGTCCGCCACGCCCAGCCGCAACGCGTCCTGGCCCAGGCCGGTCCGGCCGACCCGGATCTCACGCCGACCGGTCGCGAACAGGCCGAGCGGGTTCCGGCCGCGCTGGCACACCACCGGATCGCCCGCGTGGTCAGCAGTCCGCAGCTGCGCGCCCGGGAGACCGCCCGGCCCACCGCCGAGAAGCTCGGACTCGACATCGACATCCTCGACGGGCTCGCGGAATACGACCGCGAGCTGCCGATGTACATCCCCATCGAGGACGCGCAGCAGGAATTCCGGGAAACCTACGAGCGCATCAAGTCCGGATACCTGCCCGAGCAGATCGACGGCGACGCCTTCATCGGGCGCGTGCGCGACGCTATCGACAGCGTGGTCGCGGCCGCCGACCCCGGCGATACCGTTGTCGCCTTCGCGCACGGCGGTGTGATCAATGTGCTGCTGCAGGACGTGCTGGGCCTCGCCCGCCCGCTCACCTTCCCGATCGACTACTGCTCGATCACCCGAATCCTGTACTCGCGCACCGGCAATCGCACCGCGGCCACCATCAACGAGAACGGGCACGTCTGGGATCTGTTGCCGCGCATGCAGCGTCCGCGCGGCTAGACGCTCAGCCGACTCCCAGCCGCATCGCACAGGCCTCCAAGGGCGGACGCCTTGTATGGGAACTCGTGAGCCGCTCCCCCTCCGCGGCACACGATCCCGACAGAAAGGCTCCACGATGTCCGCCCTCGAGACGCCCCGCCGTCGCTTCGCCCTGCGCCTGGCAGCGGCCGGTGCCCTGGCCGCCATCCCGCTCGCCGTGGTCGCGCTGCCCGCGAACGCCGCGACCTCCGATGATTCGAACGCCCCCGTCGTCGCCCAGCAGATCGACGACCACGATTGGGATCATCACCACCACCGCCACGACCACGACGGCTGGAACGGCAACGGCTGGAACGGCAACGGCGACAACAACGGCTGGGACAACAACACCCCGGCACCCGCGCCCTGGCTGCCCGACACCGGCTCGTTCGGGAGCTAGCCCCGGCGGCACCTCACGGACTCAGGGACACGAAAAGGCCGCCCCCACCTTGTGGGAGCGGCCTTTTCGATGTGCTTACCCCGAGATCGCTACGCGTTGGTCGCGATCCAGTTGTGCATCCAGGTGATGGCGGTCTGGCCGCCGCCGACCGAGTAGCTGCCGTAGCTGGTGTGGGTACCGCTGCGGTAGAACTGCTCGAGCTGGTGCGCGTACTCGCTGTCCGGTCCCTCGGCCAGCTGCGCCTGCAGCGTCGGCAGACCACCCTGGGCCATCAGGTCGTTGACGATCGACCCGAGCTGCAGCTGGGTCTGCCAGGGGTTGAAGTTGTTCGGGTTGCTGGCCTGCGCCAGGAAGCCCGCGAAACGGGTGACGAAGTCGGTCTGCTCGGTGGAGCAGTACAGATCGCCGATAGCGCACACGGTGCGCACCTTGTCGCTGATCCAGCCGAAGCCGCCCACGCGCGCACCGCCCGCACCCGCACCGGGAGCGATCGGGCCGACCTGGGCGTCGCTGGGCGAACGGCTCGGATCGGAGATCAGCGCGACGGCCGCGATGCGATCCGGCGGCACCACACCGTGACCCGAGCCGATCTCGGCGGCGAGATCGCCGGCCGCGTCGGCACCCTGGCTGTAGCCGGTGATGGCGATCTTGGTGCCCGGGCAGCGGGCGCCCATCTCCTGGACCAGACCGCGGGCATTGTCGACGGCCTCCTTCTTGGAGGCGGCGTAGACGTCACCCTCCCAGGGGAAGGCGGTGGCGGCGTAGGTGACGTAGTCGACCTCACCGGGCAACCCATTGGTTACCCCCGCCAGCATGCCGGGCTTGGGGTCCTTGTCATGACCGGTTTCCCAGGTGCCCGGAACGGCGACCGTGTAGAAGCTCGGGCACGCCGCCCCTGGGTCGGCTGTAACAGGTCCGCTGCCCAGCACGATTCCCGACATGAGCACGCTCGCCGCTGCTCCTGCAGCGGCGACAACATTCTTCAACCGCATACTGCTCCAGTTCACGCTTGTGCCGGGACAACTGAAACGTCCCGATTCCCGATCATGGTGCGATCGCCAGATGACAGTCCGGTGCACTCCGGGTTAACCCGAGTAACCACCCCGCAAGACCCGGCCGAAACAGACCGCGTGACGAGATCAACGACACACCGCCGCCTAGCATAAAGGGGGCTATTCAGCGATGCCAGGCGAGTCGGGGAACACGTCCGTTTTCCGTGTCAGATATACGTCACACTCCCCGCAATGCCGACTCACGCACCCTGCAATGCCGCCTCGAGCATCGGCCACGACCGGTGCAGCGCGTCCTCCCAATACCGCCACGAGTGCGTGCCGCCCGCCCGGAATTCGATCTGGGCCGGGATCCCCAACTCACCCAGTCGATCGGCGAGCCGATGCGTGCAGCCGTTGGTGGCGGCCTCGATCAGACCGCCGAGCAGCAATTGATTGGCCAGCGTCACCGGACGGCCGCCGATCGACGGCGAATCGAGCGTGTCCAGGTCACCCGGCAAGCCGGTCGAGCTCGAGATGAACAGCGCCTTGCCGCGCAGGCCCTCGGCATTGAGCACGGCGTCGTGCTGCTGCCAGGCCGGGTCGCCGGGCTCGCCCCACATATTGCGCATATCGGCATCGCCGCGATCCAGCACGAGTTTGATGTACTGGCGGCTGGTCTGGTCGGCGGTGGTGGCGCAGCCGCTGTAGGCCGCGACCGCCCGGTAGAGATCCGGAGCCTGAATGGCCAGATCCAGAGCGGAGCCGGCGGACATCGAGACGCCCGCGATGGCGTTCACGCCCGAAGTGTGGAGCACCGCATCGATGATCGGCGGCAGTTCCGAGGTGAGAAATGTCTGCCATTTGACGCGACCGAGTTTCGGGTCGTCGCGCTCCCAATCGGTGTAATAGGAGAATTTCCCGCCGACCGGTGACACCACATTCACGTTCTTGTCGGAGAAGAAACCCACGATATCGGTCTGGTGATACCAGGTGGCCGAATCCTCGCCGCCGCCCGCACCATTCAGCAGATAGAGCGTGGGCCGCGGCACGCTGTTGTCCCAAGGGGTCAGCACCTGCAACGGGATGACCTTGTCCATGGCGGCCGAATAGACCGAGATCTCTTCTTGCCGCTGACCGGGCCGATCGATCGAAACCAGATGGGCCCCGGCGGAATCCGCCGCGGCCGTACCGATGGCACCGGGTGCGAACGACATGGCCAGCGACCATGTGAATCCCGCGATGACCGCGAGTAGCGTCGATTTCCGTGTGCGCATCGGTACGGATGTTCCTATCGATCGAATCGGCCCGCGGGGCGGATCAGCTGCCGATGTACTTGCGGATCGCGTCCGAGATGATGGTGCTGATCGAACCCGTGGAGCTGAGCTGGCCGTCGGCGGAGCCGAGTCCGTTGTTGCCCAGGCTGCCCAGCAGGTCCTCTCCGACGGTGTTGGCGCGGGCGGTGAAGCAGGCGGTCAGGTTGGGCAGCTCATTGCTGACGCCGACCGTGCCCGCGACCCCGACGCCACCGCTGGTGACCTGCTGACCGGGCGAGAGGCTGGTCGGAACCGGGTAGGTGATGGTGTAGGTCAGCGGGTTGCCCGAGTTCACGAACCAGCCGGTATTGGTGACCTTCCAGCCGCCCGCGTTCGGCTCCGGGGTGACGGTCTCGGTCTTCTCGCCGCCCACCGCGTGGAAGGCGGTGATGGAGGCGCTGACCGGCGCGGCGAATCCGGACGGCGGGAAGTCCGTGATGGTGTTGACGTACGGATTACCGATTCCGGTGGTGCCGATGACGATCTTGTAGGTCACGGTGGTGCCGACGCCGATCGAGTCCAGGTTGGCGGACTTGTCGTAGGTCATCGTGATACCGAGGGTGCTGATGTCGTTCTTGGTGGCGTGCGAGCTGATGGCACAGGTCCCATCCGCTGACGCGACTCCCGTCTCCAAGGTGGTGACGCTCAGACCAGCGGAAACCAATGCGGCGGCGCTGATCACGGCGGCCGCGCGGCGGTTACGGAACATATTTCTCCTCCAAGTGTCCCGGCACTGTCGTGGGGACCGATCCAGACTTACCGAGCGCTGCGGACGACTCGGAGGTGGATTCCACACGGGGAGTAAGTAAACAGGTGTAACTGGTCTTGCGTCCAGGGTTTGGCGAAATTACTGACTAGTACATATTTCAGATGCATTTCCCGCATAACGAAGAAGCCCCCGGACCGAAGTCCGGGGGCTTCTTTCAGCCTTCAGCTCAGCGCTGGGCGACCATGGTCGGGGTGATCGGCGACGGCAGCGCCGTCTCACCCTCCAGGTACCGGTCCACCGCGGCGGCCGCGGCGCGACCCTCGGCGATGGCCCACACGATCAGCGACTGACCGCGGCCCATGTCACCGGCCACGAAGACACCGGGAACCGTGGTGGCCCAGTCCTTGTCGCGCATGACATTGCCGCGCTGGTCGTAGCCCACGCCCAGACCCTCGAGCAGACCGTTCTTCTGCGGTCCGACGAAGCCCATGGCCAGCAGCACCAGATCGGCCTCGAGGGTGAAGTCGGTGCCCTCGACCTTCTCGAAGCGACCGTTGACCATCGTCACCTCGTGCGCCTGCAGGCCGGTGACCTTGCCGTCCGCACCGACGAAACGCTCGGTGTTGACGGAGAACACGCGCTCGCCGCCCTCCTCGTGCGCGGAGGAGACGCGGTACAGCAGCGGGTAGGTCGGCCACGGGGTCGAGGTGGCGCGCTCCTGCGGCGGGCGCGGCATGATCTCGAACTGGTGGATCGACTCCGCGCCCTGGCGGTGCGAGGTGCCCAGGCAGTCCGCGCCGGTGTCACCGCCGCCGATGATGACGACCTTCTTGCCGCGCGCGTTGATGCGCGGCAGGCCGTCCTCGTCGGTGATCGGGTCGCCCAGCTGCACGCGGTTGGCCAGCGGCAGGAACTCCATGGCCTGGTGGATGCCGTCCAGGTCGCGGCCCGGGATCGGCAGGTCGCGCGCGATGGTCGCGCCACCGGCGAGGACGACCGCGTCGAACTGCTCGCGCAGCTGCTCGGCGGTGATGTCGACGCCCACGTTCACGCCGGTCTTGAAGATGGTGCCTTCGCCTTCCATCTGCGCCAGGCGGCGGTCGATGAAACGCTTCTCCATCTTGAATTCCGGGATGCCGTAGCGCAGCAGGCCGCCGATGCGGTCATCGCGCTCGAACACGGTCACGGTGTGGCCCGCGCGGGTCAGCTGCTGGGCCGCCGCCAGACCGGCGGGACCCGAGCCGACGACCGCGATGCGCTTGCCGGTGAGACGGGTCGGGTAGACCGGGGTGACCCAGCCCTCGTCGAAACCGTTCTCGATGATCTCGACCTCGACCTGCTTGATGGTCACCGCGTCCTGGTTGATGCCCAGGACGCAGGACGCCTCACACGGAGCCGGGCACAGGCGGCCGGTGAACTCCGGGAAGTTGTTGGTCGCGTGCAGGCGGTCGAAGCCTTCCTTCCACGCGCCCCGGTACACCAGGTCGTTCCACTCGGGAATCAGGTTCCCGAGCGGGCAGCCGTTGTGGCAGAACGGAATACCGCAGTCCATGCAACGGCTGGCCTGGCGCTGCAGGGTCTCGTGGGAGAACTTCTCCTCGTAGACCTCTTTCCAGTCCAGCAGGCGAAGCGGAACCGGACGGCGCTTCGGCAGTTCCCGGCTGGTGTGCTTCAGGAAGCCTTGTGCGTCACCCATTTACGAACTCCTGACTACAGCGCTGCGCGCGCGACAAAACAGAGGTGCAGCGTCGCACCGGGTAGGTGAGGTCAGCCACGAGCCGCCTCCATGATGGCCTCGTCCACGTTCCGGCCGGCCTTCTCGGCCTCGGAGATGGCGATCAGCACCTTCTTGTAATCGCGCGGCATGACCTTCACGAACTTGGTCACCTGCTGCGCCCAGTCACCCAGGATGCGTTCCGCGACAGCCGAACCGGTCTCGGCGCGGTGCTGCTCGACGATGTCCTTCAGCGTCGCGACGTCCTCGGCCGAGAGCTGCTCAAGGTCGACCAGTTCGGTGTTGAGGTTGGCCTCGAAGGTCCCGTTCGGGTTGTAGATATACGCGACACCACCCGACATGCCGGCGCCGAAGTTGCGGCCGGTCTCGCCGAGGATGACCACCTTGCCGCCGGTCATGTACTCGCAGGCGTGGTCGCCCACACCCTCGACCACCGCGGTGGCGCCCGAGTTGCGGACGCTGAAGCGCTCGCCCGCGACACCGCGGATGAACGCCTGGCCGGAGGTCGCGCCGAACAGGATCACGTTGCCCGCGATGATGTTCTGCTCCGCCACGTACTCGGCGGGCGCGTCGGCCGACGGGCGCACGATGATGCGGCCGCCCGAAAGGCCCTTGCCCACATAGTCGTTGGCGTCGCCGGAGACCCGCAGGGTGATACCGGCCGGGACGAACGCACCGAACGAGTTACCGGCGGAACCGGTGAACTGGATGTCGATGGTGTTGTCCGGCAGGCCGACTCCGCCGTAGAGCTTGGTGACCTCGTGGCCGAGCATGGTGCCGACCGTGCGGTTCACGTTGGTGATCTTGGTTTCGATCTTGACCGGCTTGCCCCGCTCCAGCGCGTCCGCGGCCTGCGCGATGAGCTGGTTGTCCAGGGCCTTGTCCAGGCCGTGGTCCTGGCTCTTGGTCTGGCGGCGGTCCTGCATCATGAACGCCGTCTCGACGTCGTCCAGGATGGGCGACAGGTCGAGCTTGGCGGCCTTCCAGTGCGACTTGGCGGCGGTGGTGTCGAGCAGGTCGACGCGGCCGATGGCCTCGTCGAGCGTGCGCAGACCCAGCGACGCCAGCAGCTCGCGGACCTCTTCGGCGATGTAGAGCATGAAGTTCTCGACGAACTCCGGCTTGCCGGTGAAACGCTCACGCAGAACAGGGTTCTGGGTGGCGACGCCGACGGGGCAGGTGTCGAGGTGGCAGACGCGCATCATGATGCAGCCCGAAACCACCAGCGGCGCAGTGGCGAAGCCGTACTCTTCCGCGCCCAGCAGCGCGGCGATCATGACGTCGCGGCCGGTCTTCATCTGACCGTCGACCTGCACCACGATGCGGTCGCGCAGGCCGTTGAGCAGCAGCGTCTGCTGGGTCTCTGCGAGGCCGAGCTCCCAGGGGCCGCCCGCATGCTTGAGCGAGGTCAGCGGCGAGGCGCCGGTGCCACCGTCGTGACCGGAGATCAGCACCACGTCGGCGTGCGCCTTGGAGACACCCGCGGCGACGGTGCCGACGCCGGGCTCCGCGACAAGCTTCACGTGAATCCGCGCCTGCGGGTTCGCGTTCTTCAGGTCGTGGATCAGCTGCGCCAGATCCTCGATCGAGTAGATGTCGTGGTGCGGCGGCGGCGAGATCAGGCCGACGCCGGGCGTCGAGTGCCGGACCTCGGCGACCCACGGGTACACCTTGTGGGCCGGAAGCTGGCCGCCCTCACCGGGCTTGGCGCCCTGCGCCATCTTGATCTGGATGTCGGTGCAGTTGGTCAGGTAGTGCGCGGTCACGCCGAAGCGACCCGAGGCCACCTGCTTGATCGCGGACCGACGCCAGTCGCCGTTCTCCTCCGGCTCGAAGCGCGCCGGGTGCTCGCCGCCCTCACCGGAGTTGGAGCGACCGCCCAGACGGTTCATCGCCACGGCCAGGGTCTCGTGGGCCTCGGCCGAGATGGAGCCGTAGCTCATCGCACCGGTCGAGAAGCGCTTCACGATCTCCGACGCCGGCTCGACCTCGTCGATCGAGATCGGGTGGCGGCCTTCGGACTTGAACTTGAACAGGCCGCGCAGCGAGGCCAAGCGCTCCGACTGATCGTCGACGAGCTTGGTGTACTCCTTGAAGACCTTGTACTGGCCCGAGCGGGTGGCGTGCTGCAGCTTGAACACCGTGTCCGGGTTGAACAGGTGGTACTCGCCCTCACGCCGCCACTGGTACTCGCCGCCGATCTCGAGCTCGCGGTGCGCGCGCTCGTTGCGGTTCTCCAGGTAGGCGATGCGGTGCCGCTGCGCGACCTCGTCGGCGATGTCGTCGAGACCGATGCCGTCCAGCGGCGAGCGCAGACCGGTGAAGTACTCGTCGACGAGCTCCTGCGCCAGGCCGACGACCTGGAACAGCTGCGCGCCACGGTAGGAGGCGATGGTGGAGATGCCCATCTTGGACATCACCTTCAGCACACCCTTGCCGGCGGCCTTGTTGTAGTTGTAGACGGCCTTCTTGAAGTCGGCCGCGTGATCGCCGGTGCTGCCCGGCATCACCAGTGCGCCGCGCTCCAGCATGTCCTCGATGGACTCGAAGGCCATGTACGGGTTGATGGCCGCCGCGCCGAAACCGACGAGCATCGCCATGTGGTGCACCTCGCGGGCGTCACCGGCCTCGATGACCAGGCCGACCTTGGTGCGGGTGCGTTCCCGGACCAGGTGGTGGTGCACCGCGGCGGTCAGCAGCAGCGAGGGGATCGGGGCCAGCTTCTCGTTGGACTCGCGGTCGGACAGCACGATGATGCGCGCGCCGCCGTCGATCGCGGCCGAAACCTGGCGCTGCACGGCCTCGATGGCCTTGCGCAGCCCCTTGCCGCCCTTCTTCACCGGGTACAGACCGTGGACCACGACCGAACGCAGCTCGGGACGCGAGCCGTCGTCGTTGATGTGGACCAGCTTGGACAGCTCGTCGTTGTCCAGGATCGGCTGGGTCAGGGTGATCTGACGACAGGAGTCCAGGCCCGGGTTGAGCAGGTCGGCCTCGGGGCCGATCATGCTGCGCAGCGAGGTGACGACCTCTTCGCGGATGGCGTCCAGCGGCGGGTTGGTGACCTGCGCGAACAGCTGCGAGAAGTAGTCGAACAGCAGGCGCGGCCGCGCCGACAGCACCGCGATCGGGGTGTCGGTGCCCATCGAGCCGAGCGCCTCGCCACCGGTCTGCGCCATGGGCGAGACCAGCAGGTTCAGTTCCTCGGTGGTGTACCCGAAGATCTGCTGGCGGGCCAGCACGCGGTCATGCGACATGTGCACGTGCGGGCGGTCGGGCAGATCGCTGAGCTTGGTCGGGCCCTCGTCCAGCCACTGCTGGTACGGGAACTCCGTGGCCAGCGACTGCTTGACCTCGTCATCGGAGATGATGCGGCCCTGCTTGGTGTCGACCAGGAACATGTGGCCGGGCTGCAGGCGCTTCTTGTAGACGATCTTGGCCGGGTCGATGTCGAGCACGCCGACCTCGGAGGCCAGCACGACGAGACCGTCGTCGGTGACCCAGATGCGGCCGGGGCGCAGGCCGTTTCGGTCCAGCACCGCGCCGACGACGCTGCCGTCGGTGAAGCACACCGAGGCCGGGCCGTCCCAGGGCTCCATGAGGAAGGAGTGGTAGCGGTAGAACGCGCGCTGCTCCGGGGTCATGGACTCGTGGCGCTCCCACGCCTCCGGAATCATCATGAGCACGGCGTGCGGCAGGCTGCGGCCACCGAGGTGCAGCAGCTCGAGCACCTCGTCGAAGCGAGCGGTGTCGGAGGCGCCGGGGGTGCAGACCGGGAAGATCTTCTCCAGGCGGTTGTTGCCCTCGTGGTCGGTGCCGAACACGTTGGAGTTCAGCAGCGCCTCACGCGCGCGCATCCAGTTCTCGTTGCCCGAGACGGTGTTGATCTCACCGTTGTGGGCAACGCGCCGGAAGGGGTGCGCCAGCGGCCACGACGGGAAGGTGTTGGTGGAGAAGCGCGAGTGCACGATGCCGAGCGCGGACTCGACCCGGTCGTCCTGCAGGTCGAGGTAGAACGCCCGCAGCTGCGGGGTGGTGAACATGCCCTTGTAGACGAAGGTCTCACCGGACAGCGACGGGAAGTACACCGACTCCTTGCCGGTGGCGCCCTCGCCCGCACCCGACTTGCCGAGCTCGTGCTCGATGCGCTTGCGGATGACGTAGGCGCGGCGCTCCAGGTCCATGCCCGAGAGCTGCTCGCTGCCACCCTTGGGCGAGGCGATGAAGATCTGCCGGAAGGTCGGCATGGCGTCGCGCGACAGCGCGCCCAGCGACGACTCGTCGATCGGGACCTCGCGCCAGCCGAGGACCTCCAGGCCCTCCTCGCGCACGATCTTCTCGACGCCGTAGCCGGCGCGGGCAGCCTCGCGGCGGGCCTGCGGGAGGAACGCGATACCGGTGGCGTACGAACCTTCGGCGGGGAGCTCGAAGTCGACGACCGCACGGAAGAACTTGTCCGGGAGCTGAATCAGGATGCCCGCACCGTCGCCGGAGTTGGGCTCGGCACCGGCAGCGCCACGGTGCTCCAGGTTCAGCAATGCCGTAATAGCCTTGTCGACGATGTCGCGGCTGCGGCGGCCGTGCATGTCGACGACGAATGCGACACCGCAGGCGTCGTGTTCATTCGCCGGGTCATAGAGCCCAATGGGTCCAGGGGACCTGTGGCCAGGAAGTTGCGTCATGCCTCTGCCTTCACAAAAAACAGGCCTTCGAAGAAATAAGGGCCTTCGTCGAACGCCTCCGGTAGGGACTGCGCCCGGACGTTTCGGAGACCAGCGGCGCTGATGGTCACTCCGTGCAGTCAACTTTGCAGTTGTCGACCCGCTTCGATTACCTAGTCGGGTGCTCGGTGGTAACGGAACCCTTACGCGTTCGCCACACACCGCGCCGTTCTCGCCCGCTAGGCTGGGCACCGATCGGGTGCCTGACCATATGGGGAGTTCTGCCGAATTGTGTGGTTCGGCGTAAGAGCAAACGATAAGTCAGGACTGGAGCCCAACCAACTTAGGTTGCGCTAATTCCAGCTTCTAGCTGGGATTCTTCATCGGTCCTCCAACACACGCGCGGTCTCCAGTGTAAAGCAGGGGTGCACATGCGTTTCAGTTGAGTTCACCACTGCATCGCACGCGCGCGCGGGTAGCGACCGAAGCGTCCAGCGCAGCTCCGGACGGCCTCCCACCTGCAATGAATCAGATTTCCCCGCAAGGAGATCCGGCAAACCGGGCGTTAGGCGGCTAACTTTCCGGACAAGTTCCGTCGTCGCCGTGGCCGCCCGACGGACATGGCCAGGCAACCTGCCGACCGTACGGAATTTTTCCTGAATGTGGGATTCAGCACACGTTCAGCAAACCGAAAATCTGTCTTCCGCCCGCCGTTTCCGACCTGTTCGGCCCGGTCCGCGCGTGATCAACACCACGTCACACGCCGGAAACGTGCCAGTGTGAGGCTGGCCACATCCCAGCCTTCGCGGTCGATGGAACACCTGTACGCCTGTCACGCTGAGACAACGAATCAGCGACGGTTGCGACAAGCCGAATCACTTGGGACTTAGAGGGATGTGAGCTCCCATGACTGAGAGAACCGCCGGACTCGGAGCGCTGCTGGTGTGGCTGGGCGGGGCGCAGCCACGGCTCACCGACCCGGACGAACGCGGGGGTTATACGGTCACCGGCACCGTGGTGGCGCTGGTCGCGGCCACTTCCGGGGTGGTGACCGCGGTCGCCACCGGGGCCGCGCGCTGGCCTGTCCTCGCCGTGATCGCGGTGGCCCTCATCGCCACCCTGCTGGCGGGAGCCATCTCGCGCGCGCTCGCCACCGCCGCCACCCCGCACCGGCGCGAGAATCGCCGGGCGATAGCCGAATTCGGCGGTCGGATCGCGGTGGCGGTCATCTCCGGCGTGGTGATCGCCGAATTGGCCTGCACCGTACTGTTCTCCGGCACCGTGCACCGGCTGCTCGACGAAACCGCCCAGCGCGCCGTGGAATCCGCGCCCGCCGTCGTCACCGCGCGCACCGGGTCGGATCAGGCCAAGGCCGACCGCGCCACCCTCGATCAGCAGATCACCAAGGCGCAGGGCGATGTCACCACCGCGCTGAAAATCGCACGCTGCGAATACAACCCGGATCAGGACTGCGCCGGGATCCCGAAGACCGGCGTACCCGGGCGCGGACCCGAGGAACGCACCGCCAACCAGATGCTCGACGACGCGCGCGCCCAACTGGCCGCCGCGCAGGGCAAGGTGGACGGGCTCGACGCCAAGGTCACCCGGCAGGATCAGGCGCTCGCCACCGCCCGCAAGGACGCCTACACCGAGGGCGACCGCGGACTGGGCGCGCGCTGGGTGGCCATGAACGACTACACGACAGGCCATTTCGGGCCGTTGGCCCTGCGCCTCGCGGTCGCCCTGCTCATGACGGTGCTGGCCCTGCTGCCGTTGCTGCTGCGCTTCTGGCGGGGCGAGACGGCCTTCGACCGCGATGTCGCGGTCCGCACCGCCACCGATCGCATCGACCAGGCCGCCACCACCGCCATCGCCGTCAAACAGGCGGAGGTGCGGGTGGAGACCGAAAAGCTGCGCGCCGAACAACAACTCACCGCCGCGCGGCTGGCCGCGCACGCCGATACCGCCATCGACCGGGAACGGCAGCGCACCCGCATCATCGCCGCCATCGGCAATTTCGAGATCGGCATCACCGAGCCCGCGCAACAGCGGGCGGTCGCCGAATTCGACTCCGCCGCCAGACTCGAGCTTCCGGAGGGGACCTTGACCCAGTCACCCAACCTGCCCGCCCCACTCACCTCGGGGGCGCTGGCGCCGCTGCCGCCCGCGGGTGCGCTCGCGCCGCTCGCACCGGCTCCCGCACCCGTCGCCGTACCCGCGCCCGCCCCCGCGAACAAGGGTGGCGGACTGGAACTTCCGATCATCGGCACGGTGCCGTTCACCGATACCGCGGCCCGCTGGATCCGGCCGCTGGTCCCGTCCTTCGTGGCCAATGCCATCGATACCGCCACCCATCCGCTGCGCACCGTGCGGCAGGCGTTCGAGGAGGCGGAGGAGATCACCTTCACGCTGCGCCGCACCCGCAAGGTGACGGTGGACTCCGAGGATTCGGGGCAGCAGCAGGTGTACGGCCATCCGCAGGCATACGCCCAGCCGCAGTACGGCTATCAGTTGCCGCCGGGCGCGCCGCAGCATGTGCACGCGCAGCGGGTCGCGGGCGCCGTGGTGGATCAGCCCTACGCCCAGTACCCGTCCTACGCCCCGCTCCCCCAGGGCCAGGTGGTCGAGCCCGGCTACCCGTTGCCCGCCGCCGCGCAGCAGGACGCGATCGCGGGTCGTCACAATCCCGAACTCGACTACCGCAACCGTCGCGAACTGCCGCCCGGTAAGGGGCAGTAGGACCCGCTCGAAACGGACTGCGGCCCGGGTTGTTTCACGTTGAACACGGAAACACCCGGGCCACAGCCTTTTCTGTTATGCCGTCGGCCGCTGCTTGCGTGCCGCTCGGTAGGCGATGACCGCCGTCAGCAGCAGGATGACCGCCGTCGAGGTGGCCGCCAGGTGGATGCCGCTGACGAAGGCGGTGTGCGCCGAGTTCAGCAGTTCGCCGGCCGCCGGTTGCGGTAGCGCACGGGCGGTTTCGATCGCGCCGCCCAGCGATTCACGCGCCGCGTCGGCGTGCCCCGACGGGACGTGCGACAGGTCCAGGCCGCGGCGGAAGGCCGCCATGACGGCGCTGCCCAGTACCGCGACGCCCAGGGCGATACCCATCTCCATGGCCGTCTCGGAAATCGCGGCGGCATTGCCCGCGCGGGCTTCCGGCGCGGTGCTGACGATCATGTCGGACGAAACCGTCAGCGCCACACCCTCACCCAGGCCGATCAGCAGGAAGCCCACGATGAACGGGGTCACCGAGCCCTGCGGATCGGTGGGCAGCAGCCAGTACAGGCCCGCGCCGATCGCGACGGTCACCAGCGAACCGGCCAATACCGTTGCCGGACGCCACCATCGGACCAGCCAGGCCGCCGCGAGCGCGCCCAGCATGGAGCCGACGGTGCCCGGGATCAGCAGCAGACCGGCCTCGAGCGGAGACTTGCCCAGTACGAGCTGCAGGTACTGCGAACCGAAGAACAGGACACCGGCCAGCGCGAACACCGACAGCAGATTGGTGAACACGGCGGCCCGGAAGGCGGGCAGCCGGAACAGGTCCAGGTCGATCAGCGGTGCGGCGAGCCCGCGCTGACGGCGCACGAACACGATGCCGGACACGATGCCGACCGCGGCGATGAACACCAGGTTCAGGCTCGTGCCGTGGGCGGCGAATTCCTTGACCGCGTAGACGATCGGGATCAGGGCCGCCATCGAGAGCCCGGCGCTGATCAGGTCGAAGCGGCCCGGGTTCGGGTCCTTCGATTCCGGCACCAGGACCGGGGCCAGCAGCACCAGCAGCGCCATGACCGGCAGGTTCACCAGGAACACCGAGCCCCACCAGAAGTGCTCGAGCATCCAGCCGCCGAGCAGCGGGCCGAAGGCGGCACCCGAGGCGGCCATCGCGCCCCAGACCGAGATGGCGAGGGTGCGCTGACGGGCGTCGGCGAACATGGTGCGGATCAGGCCGAGGGTGGCGGGCATCAGCGTGGCGCCCGCGAGACCCTGGAGAACCCGTGCGGCGATGAGCATTTCGGGGTTGATCGCCCAGGCCGCGAGCGCGGAGGCGGCGGCGAAGCCGACCGCGCCGATGAGCAGCAGTCGGCGGCGGCCGATGCGGTCGCCGAGGGTGCCCATGGTGACCAGCAGACCGGCCAGCACGAACGAGTAGACGTCGATGATCCACAGCAGCTGTGGGGTGGTGGGCGCGAGGTCGGCGGTGATGGAGGGGACCGCGAGGTCGAGCACGGTCGCGTCGACCGCGATCAGCAGCAGCGCCAGCGCGAGGACGCCGAGCCCGGCCCAATCCCGGGGCCGGGCCTTCGGTGTCGTGGCGGTGAGCCGGTCGGTGGTCACGGAAGTTCCGGAACGAGCGGTCGGTGTGGTGGTCATCGGCTTTCTCTTTCGGCGTTATGAACCGTCCAGACGGTGCAGTAGTATTCTGAACCGTCCAGCCGGTACAGTCAAGGCTCGTGACCACCCGCGACCCCGCCGGGACCCGTGACCGGATCCTCGACGCCCTCGAATCCCTGCTGCTCGACAAGGGTTTGTCCCAGGTGACCCTGGAGAACGTGGCCGCTACCGCGGGCGTCTCCAAGGGTGGGCTGCTCTACCACTTCAAGAGCAAGGACGCGCTGCTGGCCGGACTGCTGCGCCGCGTCGGCGAGCGCTCGGACCGGCAGGTGCAGGCGGCCGTGGACCAGGGTCGCTCGGTGGCCGAGTGGTACCTGCAAGCCCCGCACCCCGACGACGAGACCGACGCCGTCGAACTCGCGCTGTACCGCTCGATGCTGGCAGCCATGCGCACCATCGAGGCGCCCGCCGACGGCGGGCAGGCCGAGACCGACCGCGCCCTCACCGAGGTGATGCGGTCCTGGAAGACGGCCCTGGACAACGAGATCGACGATCCGGTCCGCGCCGAGATCGTCGGGCTGGTCGGCGACGGCGTCTACCTGCGCGCCCTGCTCGGCCTGCCGCCGATCGAACCCGGCCTGTACCGCCAGGTCGTGGCGCGGCTCTTATCGGGCGACCGATAGCACCTCTGCGGATAGACTCGGGCGCGTGTTGCCGACCGCCGCCGACTCTGTCGGTTCGCCGACCGGCTCGGTGGGGGGACCGACTTCTACCGAACCGGTCGTTGTGCCGATTCGCCCGATGCAGTTCCGGGACCTACTGGATCTGCCGTTCGCGCTGATCGCGGCCCGGATCAAGACCCTCGCACCCGTGCTCGGCGCGGCGATCGCGGTGGCCGCCGGGCTGGCCGTCGCGGGCACCGCGCTGGCCGCCCTGCTCACCGGCGACTCCGACAGCGGCACCTTCTGGAGCGGGCTGGTGGTGAGCCTGGTGTGCGCGTGGCTGCTGCGCGGATTCGTGCGCTGGGTGACCGTGCCGATCGGACTCGCGGTCGTCCACCGGCGGCCGCTGACCTGGCGCGCCGCCCTCGCACAGGCCACGGGCAAATCCGGTCCGCTGCTGGCCTATCAGGTGATGTTCACGCTCATCGGGGTCGGGGTGCTGGCGCTGGGCGCTCCCCTGATCTTCACCGTCCCGTTCGCGGTGATCTGGCTGGCGTGGCTGCGCGCGCGGCGCAGCACGCTGGTGCCCATCCTCTTCGAGGGATCCCCCGGCAACGGCGACTCCCTCGGCTACGGTGGCGCGGCCCGGCGCGCGAAACTGCTTGCGAGCGGCCGGGAATGGCCGCTGGCCGGGCTGTGGATGTATCAGCGCGGACTGCTGCTGGTGCTGCTCGTGCCGCTGTTTGCGCTGTGGCAGTTCATCACCCAGTTCTCCGGCACCCACCGCTGGACGGTGACGGTGCTGCTCATCCTGGTGGCCCTGCTGGTGGTGGCGTTCGCCGAAATGGTGGAATCGGCCACCCAGGTGGTCGCCTACGTAGATCGGCGCTGCCGCCGCGAAGGCTGGGACATCCCGGTACCGGCGGGGAGCGGACGATGACCGAGACCGACCGGATTCCGGTACCGCCCGAACCGGCCCTGGGCCCGGCCGCCGCACATCTCGCCGCGGCCGAGGACGCCGCGCGCCGTGGGGATTTCGGCGCGGCCCTGCGCGAACGCTATCGCGCGGTCACCCGCGGCCTGGAGCAGCGCGGCCTGCTCGCGGAGGAGCGGGCGCGCACGGCGCGGGAGACCGCCGACGCCGCCACCACCGCCGTGCCGGACGCGAGCGAACTGCCCTCGGCCGCACACAGTTTCGACGAGGTGGTCTACGGCGGGCGCTACGGCACGGAGGCCGAGTACCGGATGCTCGAACAGGCGGACCGGTATTCGCTCGCGCCGCCGCCCAAGGCCGGGCCGGTGGAACTCACCGAGCAGCGCCGGACCCGCAAGACCAAGGCTGTCAAGGCGAAGAAGTCCCGGGACCGGCCGGAACGCCGGGAAGTGCCGGAGCTGCTGCGGGATTGGCGATTCTGGGCGGCCCTGGCCGCGGTCGCCGGGGTCGTGCTGCTGGTGTTCGTACTCGCCCATCTGACCGCGCCGTCGGTGCCGGAGCTGCCGTCACCGCCGTCGAATCCACCCAGCCCACCGCCGAAGCCGCCGAAGGTGTCTACGCCGGACTTCGGCGCGGGCAGCGACTCGATCTTCCAGACCATGCCGCATTGGCTGGCCTTCGGCGGACTGCAATTCCTCATCGCCTGGGCCGCCGTGCTGTGGTGGCGCGGCCGCCGGCGCGGCGCGATCGTGCGCGAACCGCTGCCGGTGGAGGCCCCGGCCCACGAGCTGCTCGCCGGACAGGCCGGGCTGTACCGGAGATCCCGCGATCACGAACATGTGGCCGCCAAACTGCGGGCGGCGGCGCTGCGGCGGCTGCGGCCCGCGCTCGGCGTCACCGCCGAGACCCCGGCCGAACTGGTGACCGCGGCGGTGAGCGGCCGCACCGGCACCGACCCGGCCGTCATCCGCGCCGCCCTCTACGACCCGGTCGAGGATCGGGGCACCTTGGAACTCGTGGCCGCACAACTCGAATGGATCGAAGCGGAGGTCTTGTGACCGATCTGACCCAGAACACCGATCTCACCAAGAAGATCGGGGACGGCAACCACACGTCCGCGGTGGTGGACGGACCGACGGCACAGGACGCGCAGCAGGCGCTGCTGGCCCTGCGCGCCGAGATCGGCAAGGCGGTCGTCGGCAACGACCACGCCGTCATGTTCCTGGTGCTGGCGCTGCTGTGCCGCGGCCACGTGCTGCTGGAAGGCGTTCCGGGCGTGGCCAAGACGCTGCTGGTGCGGGCGCTGGCCACGGCGCTGGATCTGGAGCATTCCCGCATCCAGTTCACGCCGGATCTGATGCCGGGCGATGTCACCGGCTCGCAGATCTACGATCCGCATTCGGCCGAGTTCACCTTCCGCCGCGGCCCGGTGTTCACCAATCTGCTGCTGGCCGACGAGATCAACCGCACGCCCCCGAAGACGCAGTCGGCGCTGCTGGAATCCATGGAGGAGCGCCAGGTTTCGGTGGACGGCGTGCCGCAGCCGCTGCCGGATCCCTTCGTGGTGGTCGCCACCCAGAACCCGATCGAGCAGGAGGGCACCTATCCGCTGCCGGAGGCGCAGTTGGACCGGTTCCTGTTCAAGGTCGACGTGCAATTGCCCGGGCGCGATGACGAATTCCGCATCCTGCAGCGGCATGCCGCCGGGTTCGACCCGCGCGACCTGAACGCGGCCGGACTGCGGCCGGTGGCGAACGCCGCGCACATCGCCGCCGCCCGGGCCGCGGTCGCCCAGGTGGCGATCAGCCCCGAGGTGCTGGCGTACACGGTCGACATCTGCCGGGCCACCCGCACCTCCCCCGCCGTCGCGCACGGCGCGTCCACGCGTGGCGCGACCGCGCTGATGGCGGCCGCGCGGGCC
>NZ_JBSGBY010000026.1:0-29126 GCF_053601505.1 Nocardia sp. NPDC004722 | reverse complement strand
GAGCGGGCGGCATACGCGACCATCACATCGCGAGCCAGTGGACGTACCGACCAGCCATCGCCGGAGATGTGGTGCATCACGAAAACCAGCACATGTGTGGATGCGTCAGCAGTGCTCGATCCCCCAGCCTCACCCGGAAGGATCCGGAACAGCCTGGCGCGCACTGGCGGCGCGACGGTGACATCGAAGCCGGTCAGGATCAGTTCGGCGACAAGGTCACGCAGCTCGGCCTCGGTCACGTCGACCACGGCGGCATCCAGCTGGACTTGGTTGGCGGGCAGGATGACCTGCACACCAACGCCTTCCGCATTCTCGGGATAGGCGGTGCGCAACACTTCGTGACGCTCGAGCACATCCCTGACGGCGGCCAGCAAGGCGTCGGTGTCGAGATCGCCGGTGAGGCGGACGGCCAGAGGGATGTTGTTGACGGCCGAGGCGGTGTCGAAGCGGTTGAGGAACCACATGCGTTGCTGAGCCAACGACAGAGGAATCTCGTCCGGGCGTTCACGTCGCACCAGGGCGGTACGACGGCCGGTACCGGCCTCGACCGACAACCGTGCGGCCAATCCGGCCACGGTCGGTGCCTCGAACAGCACACGAACCGGGATCCGCGTGTCCAGGGCCGCACCGAGGCGGGCGGCCACCTGGGTGGCGATGAGCGAGTTGCCGCCCAGGGCGAAGAAATCGTCGTCCAAGCCGACAGGCTGGGCCAGGCCGAGGATCCCGGTGAAGACTCCGGCGACCAGCTGCTCGGCGGGCGATTGCGGCGCTCGGAACTCGCGCGCCTCGAATACCGGCGCGGGCAGCTGCTTGCGGTCCAACTTGCCGGAGGTGTTGAGCGGGAACGCCTCCAGCACCACGAAGGCGGCCGGGATCATGTAGGAGGGCAGGCGATCAACCAGGTGCACCCGCACCTCCTCCGGGTTCACCGTCCCCGCCGTCGGCACCACGTAGGCGACCAGCATGTCGCCGGTGTGCTCGGCGGTGTGCAGCACCACCACCGACTGGCTGACCTCGGGGTGCGCGGTGAGCGCGGCCTCGATCTCCCCCAGCTCGATGCGCTGACCACGGAACTTCACCTGGAAGTCGGTGCGGCCCAGATACACAAGCTCGGCGCCGTCGCCGCTGATCTCCCAGCGCACCAGGTCGCCGGTGCGGTACATGCGCTCACCCGCGTCCCCGAAGGGGTTGGCTACAAAGCGATCCGAGGTCAGGTCGGGGCGCGCCACATAGCCGCGGGCCAGCTGGACACCGGCGAGGTAGAGCTCACCGGCCACCCCCGGCGGGGTCGGGTGCAGGCGCGAATCCAGCACATACACCATGCTGTTGGTCTCAGGTCGGCCGATCGGCATGACGATGCGGTCGACCTCGCCCGTGACATCCCGGTAGGTGATGGACACCGCGGCCTCGGTCGGGCCGTACAGGTTGTGCAGCTCGGCATCGCTGACCGCACCGAAGGCGCGCACGGTCTCCGCGGGCAGCGCCTCACCGATCACGTACACCTGCCGCAGGGTGCGCAGCGCGTCGCGCAGGTGCTCCGGATCCGACTGTGCCGCGAAGACACTCAGCATCGAGGGCACGAAGTCGGTGACGGTGACACCGTGGCGCTCGATGGCCTCGGTCAGGTACGCCGGATCACGGTGGCCGTCCGGCGTGGCCAGCAGCAGTGTGGCGCCGACCCGTAGCGGCATGAAGTAGCCCCACAGGGACACATCGAAGGTGCTCGGCGTCTTCTGCAGGTAGATGTCCGCCGGCGTGAGCCGGTATTCCGCTTGCATCCAGTCCAGCTGGTTGACGATTGCGGCGTGGGAGATGCTGACGCCCTTGGGCTTTCCTGTCGAGCCGGAGGTGAAGATGACGTATGCCGGATGCTGCGGGTGCAGCGGGGCGAGACGTTCGGCATCGGTCACCGGACTGTCGGACAGCTCCGACAGATCGGCGGTGTCGACCTCCAGCACCGTGCGAGCCGCATTGTCGAACGGTGACCGGGAGGCGGTGAGCACACACACCGGATCGGCGGTGTCGAGCACGTGGGCGATGCGCTCGACAGGCTGATCGGGGTCGACGGGCACGTACGCGCCACCGGCCGTGACCACCGCGTAGGCGGCGACCACGAACTCGACGGAACGCCGAATATGCAGGGCGACCAGCGACTCCGGTCGTACTCCGGCTTCGATGAGGCGGCGGGCCAAGCGGTTCACCCGGCCGGCGAGCTCGCCGTAAGACAGTACTGCAGCCGGTTGAGAGATATCGGCGTGCTCGAAGCCGAGGGCGGTTGCCTCCGGCGTCCGGGCGGCCTGCGCCTCGAACAGCGCGACTAGCGACTCCCGGCCGTCGGCGGAGACCGCGCGCAGGGCGGCAGCCTCGACGGAGGTACCGCTCCAGTCGATCACCACCTGGTCACGTTCGCCGACGACCAGCAGCTCCAGATCGCCGACGGCCTGTTCCGGCCGCGCGGCAATGGCTTTCAGCAGCAGGGCGAACCGCTCGCCGAAGCGGGCCATGGTGGCCGCGTCGAACAGGTCGGTGGCGTAGATGAGCTCGGCGGCGATGCCGGCGGGGGCGGCGGCGTGGCCGTTGCCCTCGGCGGTGCCGAGTTGCTCGGTCAGCACCAGTTGGAGGTCGAACTTGGCGGTGTCGATGGGCAGGTCGACGGCGCTGACGGTCAGGCCGGGCAGTTCCAGTTCGGTGATGCCGGTGTTCTGGAACGACAGCATGACCTGGAACAGCGGGTGCCGCGCCTGCGAGCGGGCCGGGTTGAGGATCTCGACCAGGCGCTCGAAGGGCAGGTCGGCGTGGCCGAAGGCCTGGATGTCGGTGGCGCGCACCGCGTCCAGCAGTTCGGTGAAGCCGCGTCCGCCGTCCACCTCGGTGCGCAGCACCAGGGTGTTGACGAACATGCCGATCAGGTCGTCGAGCGCGCGTTCGCCACGTCCGGCGACCGGGGTGCCGATGGCGATGTCCTGCTCACCCGACAGGCGCGAGAGCAGCACGGCCAGCGCCGAGTGCATGACCATGAACAGCGTCGCGCCGCGGGTGCGGGCGAGTTCGCCGAGCTTGGCATGGGTTTCGGCGTCGATGGTGAAGACGTGGGTCGCGCCCTTGCCGGAGGCGACCGCGGGACGCGGCCGGTCGGCGGGCAGCTCCAGCTGATCGGGCAGCCCGGCCAGCGAGTCGCGCCAGTACGAGATCTGCTGGGAGATCACCGATTCGGGGTCGCGTTCGTCGCCGAGCACCGAGCGCTGCCACAGCGCGAAGTCGGCGTACTGGACTTCCAGGGCCTGCCAACCGGGTTCGCCGCCCTCGACGCGCGCGCCGTAGGCGGTCATCACGTCGCGGGTGAGCGGGCCCATGGAGAAGCCGTCGGCGCTGATGTGGTGCACCACCAGCGCGAGCACGTGCTCGGTGGGGCTGATCTCGAACAGTCGCGCCCGGAACGGCACCTCGGCGGTGACGTCGAAGCCGGTCAGCAGGAACGCCGAAAGCGCCTGCGGCAGTCCGGCTTCGGCGACCTCGACCGGGGTCAGGTCCGGAATGACCTGGCCGGTCGGGACGATCTCCTGGAACGCCTGCCCGTCGATCTCGGGGTAGCGGGTGCGCAGCGATTCGTGCCGCGCGAGCACGTCGGCCACGGCGATCTGCAGGGCCTGGCGGTCGACGAGACCCGAGAGCCGCACGGCCGCCGGGATGTTGTCCACGGCCGATTCGGGGTCGAACCGGTTGAGGAACCACATGCGCTGCTGCGCCAGCGACAGCGGCAGGCGCTCGGGCCGCTGCTGCGCGGTCAGCTTCTCGCGAGCCCTTGCGCCGGAATGGGTTTCGGCGCGGGCCGCGAGCGCGGCCACGGTCGAGGCCTCGAAGATCTCGCGGACGCCCAGGTGGGCGTCCAGCGCGGCCGACAGGCGTGCCGCCACCTGGGTGGCGATGAGCGAGTTGCCGCCGAGGGCGAAGAAGTCGTCGTCGAGACCGACCCGCTCGAGGCCGAGGACCTCGGCGAAGACCTGCGCCACGATCTGCTCGACCGGGGTGACCGGGGCGCGGAAGACCGCGGCCTCGAACACCGGCGCGGGCAGCGCCTTGCGGTCCAGCTTGCCGGAGGCATTGAGCGGGAACTCCTCGAGCACCATCAGGATCGACGGCACCATATAGGAGGCCAGGCTCTCGCCGATCTCGGCGCGGGCCGCCTCGACGTCGACGGTCGCGCCCGCCGCGGCGATAACGTAGCCGACCAGCTGGTCACCGGCGTGCGGGTCGTCGCGGACCACGACGACGGACTGGGCGATGGAATCCAGTGCGGTGAGCGCGGATTCGATCTCGCCGAGCTCGATGCGCAGACCGCGCAACTTGACCTGGAAGTCCGTGCGGCCGATGTACTCGATCTCCCCGTCAGCGTTCCAGCTGACCAGGTCACCGGTGCGGTACATGCGCTCGCCATCACCGAACGGGTTGGCCACGAAGCGATCCGCAGTGAGATCCGGTCGCGCCACATACCCGGTCGCGAGCTGATCGCCTGCCAGGTACAGCTCACCCGCGACACCCACGGGCACGGGGCGCAGACGTGAATCCAGCACGTACACCTCGGTGTTGAACACCGGGCGGCCGATCGGGACGATGTCGACATCAGCGTCCACCACCCGGTGGTAGGTGACGTCGACGGCGGCCTCGGTCGGGCCGTACAGGTTGTGCAGCTCGACACCGGTCACCTCGCGCAGCTTGTGCGCGGGCTTGGGCGACAGCGCCTCCCCGGAGGCGAAGACCATCCGCAGGCCGGTGCACCGCGCGGCGGCTTCCTCGGCGACGAACACCGCGAGCATCGAGGGCACGAAGTGGGTGACCGTCACGCCCTCGGCGACGATGACTTCTGCCAGGTAGGCCGGATCGCGATGCCCCTCGGGCTTGGCCACGACCAGCTTCGCGCCGATCTGCAGCGGCCAGAAGAACTCCCACACCGACACGTCGAAGGTCGCCGGGGTCTTCTGCAGCACCACATCGTCGCCGGTCAAACCATATTCGCCCTGCATCCACAGCAGCCGGTTGACGATCGCCGAGTGCGGCACCGCCACACCCTTCGGGCGGCCGGTCGAACCGGAAGTGAAGATCACGTACGCGGTATTCGAATCCCGCAGTGGTGCAACCCGGTCTGCGTCTGTCAGCGGCGTGCTGGAGTGGTTGCTCAAATCCAGGAGGTCGATGCGGACCTGTGCGGTGTTTATCTGAAGGTCTTCGCCAGAGGTCAGCACGGTCACCGGGTCGGCAGTGCTCAAGATGTATTCGATGCGCTCGGCCGGGTGGTCGGGGTCCAGCGGCACGTAGGCGCCGCCGGCCACGATGACGGCGTACATGCCGACCACCAGGTCGAGGGAGCGCCGTATGCCCAGCGCGACAAACGATTCCGCGCCGACGCCGCGTTCGACGAGCCAGCGCGAGAGGCGGTGTACCCGTTCGGCGAACTCGGCGTAGGACAGACTTGTCGTCTCGAAGGTGACCGCGGTCGCGTCGGGGGTCCTCTCGACCTGCGCCTCGAACAGCGCGACCAGGGTGATCGCGGCATCACCGGATATTGCGCGCGGCATATCGGAACGGTCGTCGGCCGCAGGGGTGCTCCCGGCCACGCCGAACTCACCAGCGGAGAGCGCTCCCCACAGTTCGGCGGCGGAGGCCGCGGACAGTGCCGTCGAGGTGAGCTCACGCAGCACCGGGCTCAGATCGAACGCGGTGCGGTTCCAGGTGGTGACGACCTGTTCGCGCTCGGCGGCGTCGAGCAGCTCGATATCACCCACGGCCGCGGCCGGTTCGGTAGTGATGGCGGTCAGTACCCGGATCAGGCGATCCGCGATCCCTTGGACGGTGGTCTCGTCGAACAGGTCACGCAGATACCCGGCGCGGATGCGGAGGCGGGTGTCGAGCTGGGCGATCAGGGTCAACGGGTAATGGGTGGCATCGGCGGCGTCCAGACCGGTGACGGCCAGACCGTCGATATCGGCGGCCTGCGACCGGATGCCCTCGGCGTCCACGGGATAGGACTCGAACACCACCAGGGTGTCGAAAAGTCCACCGATGCCCGTCGCCGACTGGATGTCGGCCAGACCGACATAGTGGTGGTCGAGCAGGTCGGCCTGCTCACCCTGAGTGCGGGTCAGCAGCGAGCGCGCAGACTCGGCCGGGTCGAAAGCGACTCGCACCGGGACGGTGTTGATGAACAAACCCACCATCGACTCGACATCCGGGAGCTGCGCCGGGCGACCGGACACGGTGGTACCGAACAGCACATCCTCGCGGCCGATGAGACGACCGAGAACGAGGCCCCACGCCACCTGCAGCACCGTGTTCGGGGTAACCCCGATCTCGGCGGCCAGCCCGGTCAAACGGGCGGTCGCGACCTCGTCCAAATCGAAGAAGTACTCTCCCGACAGGGCGGTGATCTCGTGGCTCGAGTCCGGACGGCTCAACAGGGTCGGCTCGGAGACACCGAGCAGCGAGCGCTGCCAGGCCGCGATGGAGGCCGAACGGTCCTGTTGGGCAACCCATTCCAGGAAGTAGCGGTAGGACCGCGCCGGCGGCAGCACAGCGGGGTCGGAGTGCGTGGCGTAGAGCACCAGCAGGTCCTGCATGAGCAGCGGCATCGACCAGCCATCGAGCAGAATGTGGTGATTGGCCACCGCCAGCTGCCAGCGGTCGGCCGCGATCTGGACCAGGGTGAAGCGGATCAGCGGCGGCTCGGTCAGATCGAAGCGCTCGACTCGATCCGCGGCGATGATGTCGGACGCATCGCCGGACTCCGTGCGGTCGTGCACCGTGAACGCGGCGCGGACAGCATCGAGGACCAGCTGGACCGGGACACCCGACGCGTCGGAAACGTAGGCGGTGCGCAGAATCTCATGGCGTTCGATGAGCGCCTGCGCGGCCGAGCGCAGCCGGTCGGTGTCCACGCGTCCCTCGAGGGTCAACACCACCTGGGCGGTGTAGACGTCGACGGAGGTGGCGGCCAGCTGCGCGTGGAAGAGCAGACCGGCCTGCAGCGCCGAGAGCGGCCACACCTGGTCCAGCGCGCCATACTGCCGTTCCCAGTCGTCGATATCGCGCTGAGTGACCTCGACCAGGCCGAAGTCGGACGGAGTGTGCCCGCCCGCATGCGCCGAATCGGCATGGCGGGCCACGGCTTCCAGCGCCGCGACCCAGAACCTACCGAACTGCTCCACCGCATCAGCACTGAGCAGCGTGCTCGGGTAGCCGATGTTCGCGGTCAGCTTGTCGCCGACCACGATGGCGTTGATGTCGATCGGGGCCATGGCGGGCATGTCGGCGTCGTAGGCCCCGGCCAGGTCGGCCAGGTCCGCGGCCGGGATCCAGCCGAATCCGCGCAGCGCCTCGGGCACATCGCCCTCGTTGACGCGGCCCAGGTAGTTGAAGCTGACCTGACCCGGCAGCTGCTTGGGCAGCTGCGCGGCGGTGTCGGAGTTCATATAGCGCAGCAGGCCGTAACCGATGCCCTTGTCCGGCACCGACAGCAGCTGCTCCTTGACGGCCTTGATGGCCCGGCCCATGGCGGGACCGCCGGAAAGGGCGGCGTCCACGTCGATGCCCGACAGGTCGAAGCGCACCGGGAAGATGGCGGTGAACCAGCCGACCGTGCGCGACAGGTCGGCACCGGGCACGACCTCTTCCTCACGCCCGTGACCTTCCAGCCGGACGAGGGCAGACTTCTCCCCCAGCCCCTTGGCGGCACGGAACTTGGCCACCGCCAACGCGAGTGCGGTCAGCAGACCGTCGTTCACACCGCCGTGGAACAGCGCGGGCACGGTGGTCAGCAGCGACTTGGTGGCCTCGGCCGACAGCTCGACCTTGTGCTTGGCGATGGTCGCGGTGACGTCCACGGCCGGATCCATGGCGCGCTCGGTGAGCAGCGGATCCGGGCCCTCGACGACATCACGCCAGAACGCCAGCTCGGCAACGCGCTCGCCGGTGGCGGCCTCGCGCTCGAGGGCGTGCGCCCAGGTGCGCATGGAGGTGGCCGGGGCGACCAACTCGGGGGCCTGTCCGGCGGACAGCTGTCCCCAGGCGGCGACGAAGTCCGGCACCAGGATTCGCCAGGTGACACCGTCGACCACGAGGTGGTGCGCGGCGACGACGAGGCGACCGGCACGCGAGGCGTCCGACGGCTCCAGCCACACGAACCGGATGACCTGTCCCGCAGCCGGATCCAGCTTGTCGAGGGTGGCATCCAGTGCGGCGGTGGCGATCTCGACGAGCTGAGCATCGTTCACGCCCGCGTCGAACTCGGTGCGATCGATCAGCGAATCCGCGTCGATCGTTCCCGCGGCGGCGGTCTCGACGATCCAGTCCGCGTCCGGCACCCGCCGCAGACGCGCCCGCAGCATGTCGTGGCGGTCGATGACCGCGCCGACGGTGGCCGCGATGCCCGCCCGATCGATGCCGATCGGCAGTTCCAGGGCCATGGTCTGGTTGAACCGGCCGAACTCGCCCGGCCGTCCGGCCATGAACCGCACCACCGGCGTCAACGGCATGACACCCACGCCGCCGCCGGGCAGCTCGGTCAGCTGCGGCGTCGAATCGTCCTGGCCCTCGGCGGTTTGCGCGACCGCGGCCAACCCGGACACGGTGCGCTGCTCGAAGACGTCGCGCGGGGAGAACACCACGCCGCGCGCCTTGGCCCGCGACACCAACTGGATGGAGACGATCGAGTCGCCACCCAGCGCGAAGAACGAATCGTCGATACCGACCCGCTCCAGGCCCAGCACCTCGGCGAACACCTCGGCGATGGTGTGCTCCAACGGATTACGCGCGGCGCGGAAGACCACCTCGGTGGCGAAGACCGGCTCGGGCAGCGCCCGGCGGTCCAGCTTGCCGACGGGCGTCAGCGGCACCCGGTCGATGACCATCACCGAGGACGGCACCATGTACGCGGGCAACCGGCCCTCGACGTGCGCGGTCACGGCCGCCACATCGATCGAATGACCCGGCGTGGCAACGACGTACGACACCAGCGAGGTCGCGCCCGCGGCGTTCTTGTGGCCGACGGTGACCGCGAAGTCGACGCTCTCGTGCGAGGCCAGCGCGGCGTCGATCTCACCGAGCTCGATACGGAAACCACGCACCTTGACCTGGAAGTCCGAACGACCCACATACTCGATGGCCGCGTTGCCCTCGCCGTCGGCGCGCCAGCGCACCACGTCACCGGTGCGGTACAAGCGCGCACCCGGCTGATAGGGATTGGCGACGAAGCGCTCGGCAGTGAGCCCCGGCCGGTCGTGGTAGCCACGGGCCAGCTGGATGCTGTCCAGATAGAGCTCACCGACGACGCCGTCCGGTACCGGCCGCAGTCGGTTGTCGAGCACCAGCGCCCGCACTCCGCGGATGGGTCCACCGATGACCAGTGGATCACCGGCGGCGAGCGGATGGCTCATGGCGGTGACGATGGTGGTCTCGGTGGGGCCGTATACATTGTGGAATGCGCGAGTGTCACCGTCCGCCAAAGGAATCGCCCAGCGCGAGACCATACCGCTCGGCATGGCCTCGCCACCCGCGGCCAGCACCTTCAGGCTGTCTAGTCCGGTCGGGTCCATGGTCGCGACTGCCGCAGTGGTGATGAAGGCGTGCGTGACCCGTTCGCTCCGGATGACCTCGGCCAGTTCCTCACCGCCGATGACGCCGGGACGGACCACCACCATGGTGGCGGCCGGGCCGACGGCGAGCAGCAGTTCCATGACCGCGGCGTCGAAGCTCGGCGACGCGAAATGCAGGGTACGTGAGGAGGAGTCGAGCTGGTATCGGTCGAGCTGGGCCTGGCTGTAGTTGGCCAGACCGGCGTGGGTGACCACGACGCCCTTGGGCACACCGGTCGAACCGGAGGTGTATGTGATGTAGGCCGGGTGCTCAGGCCGCAGCGGGACCCGCCGGTCGGTATCGGTGACGGGTTCGGCGGTGTACGAAGCGATCTCGGCCTGCACCAACGGGTCTTCGAGCGAGATCCACCCGTTCGAGTCACCCAGCGGCGGCAGGGTCGCCAGCTCGGCCTGCAGGCTCAGGCCCAAGGTCACGCGGGAGTCGGTGATCATGTGCTCGATGCGATCGACAGGGTAGGACGGATCCACCGGCACGAACACCGCGCCCGACTTGGTCACCGCCCACAGAGCTAGCACCGACTCGAGCGAACGCCGGATGGCTACAGCAACAGGGATTTCCGGTCCGGCGCCACGTTCGATCAGCAAGCGCGCCAAGCGGTTCGAGCGGGCATCCAGCTCGCCGTAGGACAGACTCGTCCCCTCGAACACGACGGCGGTCGATTCGGCGTTGATTGCGACGGCGTCGGCGATCAGTTCCGGCAGCGTGCGCGCCGCGACGGCGGGCAGGCCGAAGCGGGCCACTAGATCGGTGCGCTCGGCCGCATCCAGGATGTCGATCGCGCCGACCCCGATCTCGGGGTTGGCGGCGACGGCCTCGAGCACCCGCACCCAACGCTGCGCGAACCCGGCCGCGGTGGCCTCGTCGAACAGATCGGTGGCGTAGGTCAAGGCCAATGCCATGCCGGAGTCGGACTCCGACAGCGTGAACTGGAGATCGAAGCGGGAGATGTTCTCCGCGAGATCCAGCGTCGAGACCGCCAGCCCGGGCAGTTCGATGCTGGTGCGATCCAGGTTCTGGAACGCCAGCATGACCTGGAACAGCGGGTTGCGGGCCTGCGAGCGCTCGGGGGCGAGCAGTTCCACCAGTCGCTCGAACGGCACGTCGGCATTGCCGAAGGCGTCGAGGTCGGTGTGGCGGGCCCGGTCGAGCAGGTCGGTGAACGACTCGGCCGGGTCGATGCCGGTGCGCAGCACCAGCGTGTTGACGAACATGCCGACCAGGTCGTCCAGCGCGGCCTCGCCACGACCGGCGACCGGGGTGCCGATGGCGATGTCGTCGCCACCCGACAGCCGGGCCAGCAGCACCGCGAGGGCGCTGTGCATGACCATGAACAGCGACGAACCGCGCTGCCGGGCAACGTCTTCCAGACCCGAGATCAGCTCGGGCGAGAGCGTCCGCGACAGCGTCGCACCACGATGCGAGGCGATGGCCGGGCGCGGGCGGTCGGTGGGCAGGGCCAGCTCGTCGGGCACGCCGCCGAGCACCCGCTGCCAGTAGGCGACCTGCCGGGCCATGATCGAGGACGAATCCTCTTCCGAGCCCAGCACTTCGCGCTGCCAGACGGCGAAGTCGGCGTACTGCACGGCCAGCGGGGCCCAGCCGGGCACCGCGCCCTGGGTGCGGGCGGTGTACGCGACCATCACGTCGCGCGCCAGTGGCGACATGGAGAAGCCGTCACCCGCGATGTGGTGCACGACCACCACCAGCACATGCTCGTAGGCCTTGTCGACGGCAGCGTCCCCTGTCATACCGGCATGCTCCTGGCCGGGATCCACACCGTCCGAGTCGATTCCGTCGACAAGCGCGCCGGATTGACGGAAGTGGGTCACACGGAACAGGCGGGCGCGCAGCGGGACCTGCTCAGCGACGTTGAAGCCGAGCGTCGCGAAGGCCGTGACCGCGGCGGTCAGGTCCGCATCCGCGACCGTGACCGCGCGCAGGTCGAGGGCGATCTCCTGGGCCGGGACGACCACCTGGACCGGCGTGCCGTCGTGCTCGGGGTAGCGGGTGCGCAGCGACTCGTGCCGGCGGATCACGTCCGCGAACGCGAGTTCCAGTGAGGCGGTGTCGAGTTCGCCGGCCAAATGGATGGCCAGCGGCAGGTTGTAAGCCGCGGAGGAGGTGTCGTACTGGTTCAGGAACCACATGCGCTGCTGCGCGAACGACAGCGGCACCACCTCCGGCCCGTCACCCTGCGCCTGTGGTCCGCGGACGCGGGCCACCAGCTTGGCGCGGGACCCACCGTCGGCGCGCGATTCGACACGGGCCGAGAGGGACTCGACGGTGCTCGCCTCGAACAGGGTCCGCACCGCGACCGTGGTGTCCAGGGCGGCGCCGATACGCGACACCACGCGGGTGGCGATGAGCGAGTTGCCGCCCAGATCGAAGAAGTCGTCGTCCAGGCCGACCCGGTCCAGGCCGAGCACGTCGGCGAACACACCGGCGACGGTTTCCTGGATCGGGGTCTCCGGGGCGCGGAAGGCCCGCGCCTGCACGGCCGGGGCCGGGAGCGCGCGACGGTCCAGCTTGCCGTTGACGGTCAACGGGATCCGGTCGAGCACCACGACGGCCGAAGGAACCATGTAGGCCGGTAGCAGTTCGGCGGCACCGTCGCGCACGGCGTCCACGGCGACCGCGGCACCCTCGCCGGGCACCACGTACGCCACGATCCGCTGATCGCCCGGCTGGTCCTCGCGCACGATGACCGCGGCCTGCGTGACACCGTCCTGCGCCAGCACCGCGGACTCGATCTCACCGAGCTCGATGCGGAAGCCGCGCACCTTGACCTGATCGTCGGCACGGCCGAGGTATTCCAGCTCGCCGAAACGGTTCCAGCGCGCCACGTCACCGGAGCGGTACAGGCGCTCGCCCGGGATGCCGAACGGGCTTGCGACGAAACGGGTCGCCGACAGGTCCGGGCGGCCCAGGTAGCCGCGCGCCAATTGCGGTCCGGCCACATACATTTCACCCGCGACACCTACCGGCACCGGGTGCAGGCGATCGTCGAGGACATACACCCGCAGGCCCGCGATGGCCCGGCCGACCACCGACCCGGTGGCGGCGGCGATGGTGTCGGCATCGAGCACCCGCACCGACACGTGCACGGTCGTCTCGGTGATGCCGTACATGTTGACCAGGTACGGGGTCGAATCCCCGTGGCGGGCAACCCAATCCGACAGACGCCGCAGCTCGAGCGCCTCGCCGCCGAAGATCACGTAGCGCAGCGCCAACGGCTCGTCGCTCGCGGAGATCCGGTCGGCCTCGGCGAGCTGGTAGAACGCCGACGGGGTCTGGTTGAGCACCGTGACCCGTTCGCGGCGCAGCAGTTCCAGGAACTGCTCGGGCGAACGGGACACGTAGTAGTCGACGACCACGAGCTTGCCGCCGTAGAGCAGCGGGCCCCACAGCTCCCACACCGAGAAGTCGAAGGCGTAGGAGTGGAACAGCGTCCACACGTCCTCGGGCCCGAAACCGAACTCGCGATCGGTGTTGGCCATCAGCCGCACCACGTTGCGGTGCGCCACGGCCACACCCTTGGGGCGGCCGGTCGAACCGGAGGTGTAGATGACGTAGGCGACGTGATCCGGGCGCAGCGGGCTGCGCCGATCGGCGTCGGTGACGGGCGCGTCCGCCGCGTCCTCGATGTCACCGGCTTCGAGCGAGAACCCGTCCAGCAGCACCTTGTTCAGGTCGTGCGGCAACTCGACCTGCACGGTCGAATCGGTGATCACGCTGGTCGGCTTGGCATCCGAGAGCACGTAGGCGATGCGGTCGGCCGGGTTGGTCGGATCCATCGGCACGTAGCCCGCACCGGTCTTGATCACGGCCAGCAGCGCCACGACCAGGTCCGCCGAACGCGGCAGCAGCACCGCGACCAGCGATTCCGGTCCCGCGCCCTCGGCGATCAGCCTGCGCGCCAGCACGTTCGCGCGCCGGTCCAGCTCGAAGTAGCTGAGCTCCTCCTCGCCGAAACGCACGGCAATCCGCTCAAGATTGCTCACCACGACGAGGTCGAACAGGCTCGACAGAGTCGCATCGGAGTTCGCGAGCGGGCTCATGACAGCAGTCAGCAGGTTAGCCGTCCGCTCGGCGGACGTGCCCAGCAAGGCCAGTACGTCGGACTCCGTTGCGTTCGCGATGTCTTCCTCGACCGCCGACCCCGACTCGGTGACCGCAGCGTGTGCGGCATGAGCGAGCAGCTGCAGGTCCTCGCCCGCGGAGACCCAGCGCTCGGTCACGTCGTGGCGTTCGTCCTCGCCGAGCAGGTCGATATCGCCGATCAGCGCGGCCGGGTCCTCGGCGACCGTGCGCAGGATGCGCACCAGGCGGTCGGCGAAGGAGGCCACGGTCTCGGCATCGAACAGATCCGTGGCGTAGTTCCACGACAAGCCCAGCGAGCCGTCCGCGCGCTCGCTCACGGTGAGCTGCACATCGAACTTGGCGGTGCCCGGATCGAATTCGACGACCTCGAGCTCCAGGCCCGGCAGCGACACGTTCTGCGCGTCCTTGGCGCTGGCGGCCTCGAAGGTCAAAGCCACCTGGAACAGCGGATGGTGCGCCTGCGAGCGGACCGGGCTGAGCACGTCGACCAGCCGCTCGAACGGCACGTCGGCGTGCGCGAACGCGGCCAGGTCGGTGCGGCGCACCTGCGCGAGCAGGTCGCGGAACGCGGCGTCCGGCTTGACCTCGCTGCGCAGCACCAGGGTATTGACGAACATGCCGACCAGGTCATCCACGGCGCGCTCGCCACGACCCGCGATCGGGGTGCCGATGGCGATATCCGTGGCGCGCGACAGACGCGACGCCCACGTGGCCAGCGCGGCGTGCACCAGCATGAACAGGGTGACGTCGTGCTCACGCGCCACGCCGGTCAGAGCGCGGTGCAACTCGGCGTCGATCGAGAAGTCATGCGTGCCACCGGCATTGGTGGCGACCTCCGGACGCGGACGGTCGGCAGGCAGCTCGATCTGCTCGGGCAGATCCGCCAGCTGGGCAGTCCAATAGGCGATCTGCGCGGCGGCAAGGGACTCGGCATCGTTTTCCGCGCCGAGGATCTCACGCTGCCACAGCGTGTAGTCGGCGTACTGCACCGGCAGCGGCGACCAGGCCGGAGCCTCACCCTCGGCCCGGGACAGGTAGGCGGCCACCACATCCCGCAGCAACGCCCTGAGCGAGAAGCCGTCGGCGCTGATGTGATGCAGCACCAGCACGACGACATGTTCGTCCGTTCCCAGGTTCAATACCGTGACACGGAACGGTACCTCGCGGGTGACGTCGAAGTGGACGCTCGCTAGCCCGATGACCCGTGCGATCAGTTCTTGGGCGCTCACCGTCTCCGAGCGCACTTCGAACCCGACCTCGGCGGGCGAAAGGATGCGCTGGTAGCCGTCGCCTTCGACCTCGGGGTAGACCGTCCGAAGCGATTCGTGGCGAGCCAGCACGTCGCCGATGGCGGCGGTGAACGCGTCCAGATCCATTGTGCCGGTCAGCTTCAGCGCCACCGGGATGTTGTTGAGCGCGGTGCGGTTGTCGAAACGGTTGAGGAACCACATGCGCTGCTGCGCGAGCGACAGCGGCACCAGCTCGGGACGCTCCTGCGCGACCAGGGCCGCACGGGCACCGGTCCCCGCTCGAGCCTCCAGCTGCGCGGCCAGCGAAACCACCGTGGTCGCCTCGAACAACGTGCGCAGCGGGATATCGGCGTCGAGGGCCGCCGACAGGCGGGCGACCACCTGCGTGGCGATCAACGAGTTGCCACCGAGAGAGAAGAAGTCGTCGTCCAGACCCACCCGGTCCAAGCCGAGCACGTCGGCGACGGTGCCGGCGACGGTCTGCTGCACCGGCGTCTCCGGGGCACGGAAAGCCCGGACCGCGAAGGTCGGCACGGGCAGCTGTTTACGGTCCAGCTTGCCCGACACATTCAGTGGGAAGGCATCCAGCACCATGAACGCGGCAGGCACCATGTATGCCGGAAGTTGTTCGGCGACAGCGTCACGCACGGCGTCGACATCGAGCCCGCCGTCGGCGACCAGGTAGGCGACCAGCTGATCGCCGGTGCGCTCGTCGTGACGGACCACGACGACCGATTGCGCGACCGACGGCAGTGCGGTGAGCGCCGCCTCGATCTCGCCGAGCTCGATACGCAGACCACGCAGTTTGACCTGGAAGTCGGTGCGACCCAGGTAGGTCAGCTCACCTGCCCCGGTCCAGGTGACCAGGTCGCCGGTGCGATACATGCGCTCGCCGTCGGCGAACGGGTTGGCCACGAAGCGATCCGCGGTCAGGTCGGGCCGGGCCACGTAGCCGGTGGCGAGCTGATCGCCCGCCAGGTACAGCTCACCCGCGACACCCGCCGGCACCGGCCTCAGCCGCGAATCCAGCACGTAAGCCCACGTATTGAAGTGCGGGGCACCGATCGGCACCGACGTCACGTCGGCATCGGTGACCTCGTGATAGGTCACATCGATCGTCGTTTCCGTCGGGCCGTACATGTTGTATAACCGCGCGCCTGTCAACGCACGGAACTGCTGGGCGGCCGAAGCCGGAAGAGCCTCGCCGCCGGCGAATACCAGGCGCAGGGATCGAGTCTCCGGCGTCTGGCCCACGGTGAGGTACTGCTGCAGCATCGACGGCACGAACTGCGTGACGGTGACCCCTTCGGCGGCGATCAAACGTGCCAGGTACACCGGATCCCGATGTCCATCGGGCTTGGCGACGACCATCCGCGCGCCAACCTGCAACGGCCAGAAAAACTCACCCAGCGACGCATCGAAACTCACGGGCGTCTTCTGCAGCATCACATCGTCAGCGGCGAGCCCGAACTGAGCGTTCATCCACACCAATTGATTCACGATGGCCCGATGGCTCACCGCCACACCCTTGGGACGCCCCGTCGAACCGGAAGTGAAGATCATGTAGGCGGTGTTGGCCGCACGGAGCGACGCCGCCCGGTCGGCATCGGTCACCACAGCCCCGGAACGATCCGACAGATCCAGCTCATCGATCCGAACCAGGGGCCAATCGACATCGTCGAGGCCGGACGCGGAAGTCAGCACACAGATCGGTCGGGCCGTCTCGAGAACGTATCGGATGCGCTCGGCCGGATGTTCGGGATCCAAGGGCACGAACACGCCACCCGCGACGCTGATCGCATACATACCGACCACAAGCTCGATAGACCGATGCATGCTCAGCACCACCGCGGTCTCGGGCCCGACACCCGCCGCGATCAGCCAACGTGCGAGTCTGCGCACCCGATCCGCGAACTCGGCGTAGGACAGACTTGTCCCCTCGTAGGTGATAGCCGTCGCTTCGGGAGTCAGGGCGACCTGCGCCTCGAACAACGACCCCAATGTCGCGCCCGAATCCTCGGACACCGTGGGCAATACCGTGTCGATCGGGTACTTGGTCTCGTTCCAGACCTCGAGAACCAACGCCAGCTCGGCGTCGGCCATCAGCGGCAGATCGCCCACGCACACAGCCGGATCCGCGCCGACCGCAGCCAGCAGACGCAGGAACCGCTGTGCGAACGTCTCCGCGAAACGGGTATCGAAAAGATCAGTGGCGAACACCAATTCGGCAGCCATGCCCGCGCCGCCGCGATCCATCAGCGACAGCTGTAGATCGAATTTCGCGGTCTGATAGTCCATCTCGACTTCACTGACCGTCAGATCGGGCAAGGTCAGCTCGGTGTGGCCCACGTTCTGGAACGACAGCATCACCTGGAACAGCGGATGGCGGCCTTGCGATCGCACCGGGTTGATCATCTCGACCACTCGCTCGAACGGCACGTCGGCGTGCGCGAAAGCACCCAGATCCCGGGCGCGCACCTGCGCCAGCAGAGCGGTGAACCGCTCCCCCAGATCGACGGTCGTCCGCAACACCAATGTGTTGACGAACATGCCGACCAGATCGTCGAGAGCCTGCTCACCACGACCGGCGATCGGCGTTCCCACCGCGATGTCCGCTGTACCACTCAACCGCGACAGCAGCACCGCGAAAGCGGTCTGCACCACCATGAACAGGGTCGCGCCCTCCCTCTGCGCGACCTCGTTCAGGACATCGATCGTCTCGCCGGGCACTCGGAACCGCAGCAAGCCCGCACGATTGGACGCGACGGCCGGACGCGGCCGCAGCGATAGCCGCAGCTCGTCCGGCATTCCGGCCAACGCACCTCGCCAATAGTCGAGCTGCTGGGAAATCAGCGAAAGCTCATCGCTTTCCGATCCGAGTACCCGTCGCTGCCACAACGTGTAATCGATGTACTGGACCTCGAGCGGCGCCCAACCCGGCTCGACACCCATCACCGCGGCGGCATAGCCGGCAACCAGATCACGCACCAGCGGCCGGATCGAGAAGCCGTCAACCGCGATGTGATGAGCCGACAGCACCAACACATGCTCGGAGGAATCCAGACGCAGCAGGCGCAGCCGAGCCGGCAACTCACTCGTCACGTCGAAGCCACGACCAACGAACTCGGCTACCACGCCGGACAATTCGCCTTCGGTCACGTCGAGCACGTCCAGCTCCGGCACGGCCCGCCCGGTCGGCAGCACCTTCTGGTAGGCGACGCCCTCGTGCGAGGGGTAGATGGTCCGCAGCGACTCGTGGCGCGCGATCACATCCGCGATCGCGCCGCGCATGGCGTCGAGATCCAGTGCGCCCGTGAGCCGTACGGCCGCCGGGATATTGTTCGCGGCCGACTCCGGGTCGAACCGGTTGAGGAACCACATGCGCTGCTGCGCGAGCGACAGCGGCGGGTACTCCGGCCGCGGCCGCACGGTGAGCGCCTGGCGCACACCGGTTCCCGCGTGCGACTCCACCCGCGCGGCCAGCGACGCCACGGTCGGGGCCTCGAACAGCGCGCGCACGCCGATCTCGGCGCTCAGCGCCGCCGACAGCCGCGCCACGACCTGGGTGGCGACCAGCGAGTTGCCGCCCAGCTCGAAGAAGTCGTCGTCCACGCCGACGCGCTCGACGCCGAGCAGATCGGCGAAGATCTGCGCGATGATCTCCTCGATCGGCGTCGCGGGGGCCCGGAAACGCTTGGCCTCGAACACCGGAGCGGGCAGCGCCCGGCGATCCAGCTTGCCGGAGGCGTTGACCGGGAAGGCGTCGAGCACCACGATCGCGGCGGGCACCATGTAGCCCGGCAGCGAAGAGCCGAGTCCGGTCTTGATGACATCCGGATCCGGAGCGATCTCGGGATCACGGGCCACATAGCCGACCAGCTGATCACCGGCATTGGGGTCGTGATGCACCACCACCACCGCCTGCGCGACACCCGGCTGCGTCAGCAGCGCCGCCTCGATCTCGCCCAGCTCGATGCGCTGACCGCGCAGCTTCACCTGGAAGTCGGTGCGGCCCAGGTAGTTCACCTCACCGTCGGCAGTCCAAGCGACCAGGTCGCCGGTACGGTACATGCGCGAACCGGGCGCGCCATACGGGTTGGCGATGAAGCGGTCCGCCGACAGCTCCGGGCGATCCAGATAGCCGCGAGCCAGCTGCACACCCGCCAGATACAGCTCACCCGCCACCCCCGGCGCTACCGGGTGCAACCGTGCGTCCAGGACTAGAGCCTGGGTGTTCCACACCGGGCGGCCGATGGGCACGGACACCGTATCAGAGTCGACGACCTCGTGGTGGGTCACTTCGACCGCGGTCTCGGTGGGGCCGTACAGGTTGTGCAGCTCCGCGCCCGTCAGCTCCTTGAGCCGCTGCGCGATCGGCGCGGGCAATGCTTCGCCGGAGGCGAAGACACGCTTCAACGTCATGGTCGCGGCCTCGGACTCGCCGATCGTCGTCACGAAGACCGACATCATGGACGGCACGAAGTGCGCGGTGGTGATGCCCTCCGAGGTGATCAAGCGGGCCAGATACAGCGGATCGCGATGCCCGTCGGGCTTGGCCACCACCAGGCGCGCGCCCACCTGCAGGGGCCAGAAGAACTCCCACACCGACACGTCGAAGGTCGCCGGAGTCTTCTGCAGCACAACATCGTCTGTACCGATCGGGTAGCTGTGCTGACCCCATCGCAGCCGGTTCATGATCGAACGATGTTCCACCGCGACACCCTTGGGGCGGCCGGTGGATCCGGACGTGAAGATCACGTAGGCGCAGTGTGCGGGCAGCACCGGCCCGCCGCGCTCAGCATCGGTGATCGGCGTGTCCGCGTACGCTTCGAGATCGAGGGTATCGATCTCGAGCACCGGCACATCGCGGACGGTGACGAAGTCGTCGCGACCGGTGGTCAGGATCGCGACCGGGCGCGCGGTGTCGAGAACGTAGTCGATGCGCTCCCCTGGCTGGTCAGGGTCCAACGGCACGTACGCGCCACCGGCAGCCAGGATGGCGTACATGCCCACCACCAGATCGGTGGAGCGCCGAATTGCCAGTGCGACAAGGGTTTCTGCTCCTACGCCCTGGGTGATGAGCTTGCGGGCAAGCCGGTACACGCGTCCGGCGAACTCGCCGTAGGACAGAGTTGTCCCCTCGAATGTCAGCGCGGGTGTGTCGGGCCTGGTCGACGCCTGCTGCTCGAACAGCGACAGCAGCGTGTCGGTGGCACCCGCGGGCAGCGTGGACGCCACATCGAACGCGGTGTCGTTCCACGAATCCAGCACCCGCGAGCGCTCATCGGCGACCAGCAGGTCGATATCCCCGAGCGGCAGCTCCGGATTCGCCACCACGGCGGCCAGGATCAGATCCAGCCGGTGCGCGAACGCCTCGATGGTCGGCTCGTCGAAAAGATCCAGCGCGTAGGAGATCTCGGCGGACATGCCCGCGTTCTCCCCGCGGTCGTCCTGCGCCTCCTGCAAGGTCAGTTGCAGGTCGAACTTCGCCAGCCGCGCGTCGTAGTCGATGCCATTGACCGACAACCCGGGCAGCTCCAAGCTGGCCTGCCGAGTGTTCTGGAAGGTCAGCATCACCTGGAACAACGGGTGCCGCGCCTGCGAACGCGACGGGTTGAGCACCTCGACCAACCGCTCGAACGGCACATCCGCGTGCGCGAACGCATGCAGGTCGGCGTCACGCGAACGCGCCAGCAGATCGGCGAAGGTCTCGTTGCCGTCCACCTCGGTGCGCAGCACCAGGGTGTTGACGAACATGCCGATCAGATCGTCCAGCGCGGCCTCACCACGACCGTGCACCGGGGTACCGATCGCGATATCCGACGTCCCCGACAACCGCGCCAGCAACACCGCCAACGCGGAATGCATGACCATGAACAGCGACGCATTGTGGCGACGGCCCAGATCCACCAGCGCCTGCTGGGTTTCCGCCGAGATGGCGAACGGGTAGGTGCCACCCTGATAGCTGGCCACGGCCGGACGCGCCCGGTCGGCGGGCAGCACCAGCTCGTCGGGCAGATCGGCCAGAGCGTCGGTCCAGTAGCGGATCTGCTTGGCGATCAACGACTCCGGGTCTTCCTCGGAGCCGAGGACCTCACGCTGCCACAGCGCGTAGTCGGCGTACTGCACCGGCAGTTCCGCCCACGCCGGAGCCTCCCACGAGGTACGCGCCGCGTAGGCCACCATGACGTCGCGGGCCAGCGGACCCATCGACCAGCCGTCGGCACTGATGTGATGCACCACCATGCCGAGGATGTACTCGGTCTCACTGAGCTCGAAAAGCGCAGCGTGCAAGGGCACTTCATCGGTCACGTCGAACGCCATCGTGGCCAGCTCGACCAGGTGATCGATGAGATTGGCGTCGGTGACCGGCACCGGCGTCAGATCCGGCACGATCTGCGCGGCGTCCAGCACCCGCTGCACCGGGCCGTGCACGGTCTCCGGGAACACCGTGCGCAACGACTCGTGACGGTCGATCACGTCGATCACAGCGACCTGCAGGGCCGCGATATCCAGCTCACCCGACAGCCGGATGGCCACCGGGATGTTGTACACGGCCGAAGCGGTGTCGAAGCGGTTGAGGAACCACATGCGCTGCTGCGCAAGCGACAACGGCACCTCGTTCGTGCGCTCCCGCCTCACCAACGCGCTTCTGGCGCCCTCGCCGACATGCGATTCGATCCGGCCTGCCAATGCCGAGACGGTGCCGGTGTCGAAGAGCATCCGGACCGGGACACGGGTGTCGAGCGCGGCCCCGAGCCGTGAGGCGACCTGGGTGGCGATCAGCGAGTTGCCGCCCAGCTCGAAGAAGTCGTCGTCCACGCCGACGCGCGCGATGCCGAGCACCTCGCCGAAGATCTGGGCGACGATCTCCTCGATCGGCGTTGTCGGAGCACGAAATGCGCGAACCTCGAGAGCCGGGGCAGGCAATGCCTGACGGTCGAGCTTTCCAGAGGCATTGAGCGGCAACGCATCCAGCACCATCAACGTCGACGGCACCATATATGCCGGCAGTAGGTATTGCAGTGAAGCCCTGATACTGCCGGTATCCACCGGACCGGCAGTGACCACATAACCCACCAGTTGATCGCCAGCCACCGAGTCGACGACCGCCACCACGGCCTGACGGACCGCTTCGTGTGCCAGCAGCGCGGACTCGATCTCACCGAGTTCGATGCGCTGACCACGGAACTTCACCTGAAAGTCCGTGCGGCCGATATAGTCGAGCACCCCGGTCTCGCTCTCGGGGTGCTCGATCCAGCGCACCAGGTCACCGGTGCGATACAGCCGACTACCCGGCGCGCCGAAAGGATTGGCCACGAATCGATCCGCGGTCAGATCTGCGCGGCCCTGATAGCCACGCGACAGCTGAGCACCCGCCAGATACAGCTCGCCGCGCACCCCGGCCGGCACCGGCCGCATCCCCTGATCCAACACATAGGCCTGTGCGTTCCAGACTGGCCGACCGATCGGAACGATCGCCGGGGAAGCCTGATCGATCCGCCACGACGTAGCGTTGACCGTGTACTCGGTCGGTCCGTAGAGGTTGACCACCGTCGCGGTGGAAATCCGCCGGAAACTGCTCACGATGGCCGGCGACAGCACCTCGCCACCGACGAAGATCGCCCGCAGCGACACGCATTCCGCCGCCGAGGCATTGGTTGCGAACACCGACAACAGCGATGGCACGAACGAGGTCACCGTGACCCGATAGCGACCGATGACCTCGGCCTGGTAGAGAGCGTCGCGATGGCCGTCCGGCTCGGCGATGACCGTCCGGGCGCCGACCATCAAGGGGGCGAACAACTCCCAGACCGACGCGTCGAAGGTGAACGGCGTCTTGTGTAGCGCGATGTCGGTGTCGTCCAGCCCCGATTCGGCGATCTTCCACATCATCTGGTTCACCAGCGCGGCGTGGCTGACCGCGACCCCCTTGGGGCGGCCGGTCGAACCGGAGGTGAAGAGCACGTAGGCGGTATTCTCCGGACGCACGATGCCGAGCAGCTCGGCAGGTTCCACCGGAGCGTCGGAGTAACCGGCCCAGTCGGCGTCGTCGATGAAAACCGAAGGGCAGAGACCTGTTTCGATGCCCTCGACCCGGGTGGTCAAGACGCACACCGAATTCGAGCTGCGCAGCACGTAGTCGATGCGGTCGCCGGGATGATCCGGATCAAGTGGCACATAGCCGCCGCCCGCGGTCATCACGGCGTAGATCGCGACCAGGGTGTCGATCGAGCGGCGGATACCCACTGCCACTGTTGTCTCGGGTCCTACGCCGGAGTCGATCAGCATGCGCGCCAGTCGATTCACCCGGGAAGCGAACTCGGCGTAGGTCAGCTCGGTCACCGAACCCGGATCGACGGTACCGCTCGAATCGAAGGTCAGTGCGATGGCGTGCGGCCGGGTGCGCGCCTGAGCGGTGAAACGCTCCAGCACCGTCGCCATCGCCGGTACCGCGTGCTCGGTGCGATTCCAGCGCCCGAGCATCGTGGACCACTCCACCGCTTCCAAGATGTCGATATCGCGCACCAGCGCGTCGGGTTCGTCGACGACACTCTCCAGCACCGATAGATATCGGCGGCCGAACGCGCCAACCGTGGCGGCGTCGAACAGATCGGTGGCGTAAGAGACCACCACCGATACACCCGTCGGCTCGCCCGCGCTGCCACGCTGCTCTGTCAGTGTCCACACCAGGTCGAACTTGGCTATGTCCACGTCGAGTTCGTGCGCCCGCACCGACAACGCCGTCGATGCCGAGGATCCGGCAAGCTCCAACTGCCCGTGGGGCATCTCCTGGAACGACAGCATCACCTGGAACAGCGGATGCCGCGCCTGTGAGCGGGTCGGGTTGATGACCTCGACCAGGCGCTCGAAGGGGACATCGGCGTTGGCGAAGGCACCTAGATCGGTTTCCCTGATCTGGGAAAGGAGGTCGCTGAACCGTTGATTACCATCGACATGCGAGCGCAACACCAGGGTGTTGACGAACATGCCGACCAGGTCGTCGAGCGCCTGTTCGCCACGACCGGCAACGGGGGTACCGATTGCGATGTCGGAGGTCCCCGACAACCGGGCCAACAGCACCGCAAGCGCGGAGTGCATGACCATGAACAACGAGACACCGTGGGCACGTGCCAGTCCGGCCAGCCGCGCATGCCGCTCGGCGGGAATAGTGAAGGCGACACGACTGCCCCGGAAGCTCTGCACCGGCGGGCGCGGGCGGTCGGCAGGCAGATCCACCCGGTCCGGCAGACCCGCCAAAGCGCTACGCCAGTAGGCGATTTGGCGTGCGGACATCGAATCGACGTCGGACTCCGAACCCAGCAGCTCCCGCTGCCAGATGCTGAAATCCCGGTACTGCACCGGCAACGGCGCCCACTGCGGCGCGACACCCTCGGCTCGAGCCATGTAGGCGACCACGATGTCGCGAGTGAGTGGTCCGAACGAGTAACCGTCCGCAGCGATGTGGTGCACCACCACCGCTACGGCATGTTCCGGCACCCCGATCGCGCTGTCGGCGATGCGGAACACCCGAACGCGGAAGGGCAGCTCATAGGTCACATCGAAGCCGCGTCCGGCGAACTCCCGCAGGGCAGCAGCGAGTTGCTCCTCCTGGATGTCCTCGACCTCGGCAGCAATCGCAACCTGATCGATCGGCATCACCATCTGGCAGGCACTGTCATCGAACTCGGGGAAGATCGTACGCAACGACTCCTGCCGCTCGATCACGTCGAGCAATGCCGCAGTCAACGCGTCGATGTCGACGTCACCGCTCATCCGCACCACGAACGGCAGGTTGTAGGCCGGCAGTGTGGGATCGAACCGGTTGAGGAACCACATGCGCTGCTGCGCCGGCGACAAAGGCACATGCTGCGGGCGGGGCTGCGCGACCAACTGTGGGCGGGACGCGTCGAGGGCGGTCGCGGATTCGGCGCGGGCGGCGAGTCCCGCCGCGGTCGGGGCCTCGAACAGTGCCCGCACACCCAACTGCACGTTGAGCGCCGCCGAAACCCGCGACACCACCTGGGTCGCCACCAGAGAGTTGCCGCCCAGGTCGAAGAAGCTGTCGTTGACGCCGACCCGCTCCCGGTCCAGCACATCGGCAAAAATGCCGGCCACAACGTGTTCGGTCTGGGTGCGCGGGGCCCGGTAATCGAGGGCATCCGCGCCGAACACCGGCTCCGGCAGTGCCTTTCGATCCAGTTTGCCGGAGGTGTTGAGCGGCAACGCGTCCAACACCATGATCGACGAGGGGACCATGTAGGCGGGCACATCCGTCGCGGCGAAACGCGTCAGCACGAGCGGCTCGACCGAGTGCCCTTGTGCGGCAACGACATAGGCGACCAGGTGCTGACCGGTCATACTGTCGGCGACTACCACCACGGCCTGATTCACCGTCGGGTGCGCCAGCAACACGCTCTCGATCTCGCCCAGCTCGATGCGTTGACCGCGGAACTTGACTTGGAAATCGGTGCGGCCGAGATAGTCGAGCGCACCGGACTCGTTCCAGCGCACCAGATCACCCGTGCGATACATCCGTGTCCCGGCGGCGGAGAACGGGTTGGCGACGAAACGATCGGCGGTCAGGTCCGGGCGACCGAGATAGCCGCGTGCGAGCTGACGTCCTGCCAGGTACAACTCGCCGGTCATACCGATCGCGACCGGACGCAGCCGCGCATCCAGCACAAAGACTCCGACATTCCATTCCGGCGCACCGATGGGCACGGTGACCGTATCGGTGGAGGTGGCCTCCCAGGAGGTCACCGAGACTGCGGCTTCGGTAGGGCCGTAGAGATTGTGCAGACCGGCACCCGAGATCGCCCGGAACCCGGCGGCGGTCTCCGGCGGCAACGCCTCACCGATCACGAAAACCGCCCGCAGTGACGAGCACTGAGCGGCGGTGGCTTGTCCGACGAATACCGTCAACATCGACGGGACGAAGTCGGTGATCGTAACCTCGTGGCGTCCGATCATCTCGGCGATGTAGAGCGGATCGCGGTGCCCGTCGGGGCTCGCCAGCACCAGTTCGGCTCCGACCAGCAAGGGCAGGAAGTAGCCCCACAACGAAACGTCGAAGGTCGTGGCGGTTTTCTGCAGGTAGACATCGGCGCTGGTCAGCTGGTACTCGTTAACCATCCACAGCTGCTGGTTGACGATGGCACGATGGGTGACGGCGACGCCCTTGGGTCGGCCTGTCGACCCGGAGGTGTAGATGACATACGCGGTGTTGTCCGGGTTCAGCGGTGCCAGCCGATCACCGTCGGCGATCGGCTGGGCGGAGAAAACCGACGTGTCGAGCGTGTCGATCTGCACCCGACGCATCGTTTCGGGCAACACCAAGGCGTCCGCCGAGGTCGTGAGAACGCATACCGGGGCAGCTGATTCGAGAACATAGGCGGTGCGTTCCGCCGGATGGTCGGGATCGATCGGAACATAGGCGCCACCGGCCTTCAGCACCGCGTGCATCCCGATCACCAGCTCGACAGAGCGCCGCATCCCCAGCGCCACCAGTGATTCCGGAGCCACACCCTCGGCGATCAGATAGCGTGCAAGCCGATTGACCCGAGCATCGAATTCGGCATAGGTGAGGACCTCGCCGTCGAACTCGAGCGCGACATTCTCAGGGGTAAGCGCCGCCTGCGCATCCAGCAGCATCGGTAGCGTGGTGTCCGGCACCTCGTGCCCGGCATCGTTCCACGCACCCAACGTCCGATCCAACTCCACCGCGGTGGTGATCGGAAGGCTCCATACCGGGTGCTCCATGTCCGCGCGGACGAAGCGATCGAAGAACTCCAGAAATCGCGAATGATGCTGGTGCGCTTCGGTATCGGAGTAGAGATTCGGATTCGTCTCGAAGTCTATATGAGTTCGCTGTCCACCCATCGACTCATAGACGTTGACCGCCAGATCCGCGATCGCGCCTGTGGACAGCACATGCATCCGACCGGTCAGCGGACCCAGAACTACCTCGTCGTGGAACAACATGATGTTGACCCACGGGCCGAAGAACTCGGTGGTGACCGCACCACCGTCCGCGCTGTCTCGGCGGATGTCCTCGTGCCGGTAACGCTGATGACGCAGCGCGCCTGACACCTCGACACGCACCGACTGCAGCAAGTCCGCGATGGTGGTGCTCGAGCCCACACGTATGCGAAGCGGCACGATATTCGAGCTGACACCGCCTGCACGGCGCATGGCCGCCGTGGTCCGGGCGGTTACCGGCAGACTGAGAATGACGTCCTCGCTACCCGTCCACTGCGCCAAATAGGTGGCGAACGCCGCGATCACCAGAACGGCCGGCGAAGTGTCGTATTCCTTCACCACGCCGTCGAGCACCACCGACTGGGCATCCGACAGCGCAGCGGAGTTCACCCTGTTCGACGATGCGGGCGCGGCGCTACGGCCGACGAGACTGACGCCCTCCTCCAAACCCGAGACCCGCTGCGCCCAATGCTCTTTGTCGGCATGGAAACGGGAACTGCCCCGGTAGGCGAACTCGGACTCGACCAGCTCTTCGAGACCCGGCACCTGTCGTGGGCTCGGTTTCGCACCCTGAACACGCGCGGTATAGATCTCCGCGGTGCGATTGAGGTAGGACATTGCGCTGAACCCGTCCAGCGCAATGTGATGGGCCCGCATGTACAAGAAGCAGCGATCGTCGGCCAACTGTAGGACAGCGACCCGTATCAGCCGATCCGTGACCAAGTTGATCGGACGGCCGTACTCGGCGCGCATCCATTCGTGCGCCGCGGCTTCCGCATCGTCTCGATCTCTCAGGTCGACATAGACGACCTTGTCGTGGTCGGCGATGGTGTAATCGACATACTGCCAAGGCTCACCGTCACGTTCGACTATCCGCAGGAACCCGGAACCGAACTCCCGGGAAGCGTTTGCACACGCGTCGTGCAGCACCGCGCGATCGAGCATCCCCGGCAGATCCACGTATTGAGCGATGGTGATCGGCACCGTGGGATCCAGATGCTGGGCATACCAAATACCCAGCTGCGCCGGAGACAGTGGGAAGTAGCGCTCCCCCCACTCGCCGTTCCCGCCCAGATCCAGCTGCTCCATCGGTACCCTCATTTCCGACAAGCGTTACGCGATACTCTCCGACCGCGCATCGATGTCCACCACCCACTCGAATCCGACATGATGATCATTCGAATTCTCGTGGTCGATCCAAATAAATAAGCACGAGACTTTTTGGTGACCGCTCTTCCGCGGTGCTCGAGTTAATTTCGAGCGAATACTTCCTTGTTGATGGCCTGAGCCAATCGTTCAGTATGCCCGTGGCGTACGTAGTCTTTTTCATGCGGACCCAGAAGTAGATTCGCGCTGGCCCTGGAGAGCTCGACACTTCTACTACGCCAGAACCTGCGGGCCATTCGATACGGCATGAGCTGCTCTCTTATCGCGGCATCCATCAGCCGGCTCCTCCAATCGATCACGGCCTCCTCGGTCGACAGATCGAAGTATTCAAATAATTCAGGCACCAACCGGAGTGAACTCTCGGTCGCCAACGAAGTAGTCAGATCGCCGCGAGCAGCAGCCCAATAGGCAGGCACCTCGACAATTGGTCTCTCGCCCAATATTCCGTGGCCGCCAAAATCGGTTCCGACGACGGGTCCACGCGGGCGAAAGGGGTCTGAGATAAGCGCACACGCCAGTATCGACGGCTCGGTTCCGCCCATTTCTGCGGCCACATCTCCTGCCGCTGCGGCCCCTTGGGCATAGCCAGCGAGAATCAAGGGGCGAGTGCTGCGGTTGACTTCGCGTACCAGGGCGCGCTTGACAACCGAACGCCCTCCCGAGCACGCCAAAATTCGCGGGTTGAAGCGAGCCCGGTCCAGGGCATCGGCGAAACTACGGGTCACCGCATGATGATTCGATGCCCACCGCGCGCCCATGATCAGGACATCGATCATCGACCGGTACCCCAGTTCCACCGGGCATCGAGAAGCGCGGATATCGCCGCCCGGCCGTCATGCAGGGCAAATAGTCGAGATGATTCCATTTCAATCCGCGTACCCTCACGCCGCCAGATTCAGATTTTACAGACATTCTGCGCACGATCCTATGGCCACATTCATCCGCCATCTTCTTCCGTATTCCCATCCTTGGGAATACGGA